>CAISZN010000248.1 GCA_903889985.1 uncultured Hyphomicrobiales bacterium
GCCTACACGGACCTGGCCTTTGCCGGCGACATCAAGCGCGCGAAGGAAATCCGGGACTCGCTGGACCCCGTGCGCAGGGCGATCTCATCTACGCGGCCAGCGGAAAAGCCGCCAGCTCATTCGAAATACTGGCAGGAACTGCTTGGACAGGTGGGCGGTGCCGTGCGCCGGCCCATGCTGGAACTGACCGAGGCCGAGAAGATCGCGACCCGCGCGGCCTTCGAGAGCTGCGGCCTGCAGCTGCCAGCCCGCGCGGCCGAGTGAAAGGACGAGTGCCATGGACAAGACGCCCTTCAGCTTCCAGGGCTGGATCGAGGAAAACCAGCATCTCCTGAAGCCGCCGGTCGGCAACAAGATCCTGTTCCCCGACAATGCCGGCATGATCGTGCAGGTGGTGGGCGGGCCCAACCAGCGCGTCGATTTCCATGATGATCCGGTGGAAGAGTTCTTCTACCAGATCAGGGGCGACATGATCGTGCGCACCTGGGATCGCGGCAAGTTCGTGGACATCCGCATTAATGAGGGCGAGGTCTTCCTGCTGCCGCCCCATGTGCGCCATTCGCCCCAGCGCCCGGTCCCCGGCTCCATCGGCCTCGTGGTCGAGAGCCCACGCCATTCAGGGATGAAGGACGGTTTCGAATGGTTCTGCATGAACTGCAAGAGCCTCGTCCACCGGGTCGAGGTGGAGTTGCGGGACATCGTGAAGGACCTGCCGCCCCTCTATGAGGCCTTCTACGGCAATGAAAGCGCCCGCACCTGCGAGGAATGCGGCGATGTCCATCCCGGCAAGGTGCCCCCGCCGGGCTGGGTGAACATCTGATTGCCAAGGCGCAGCCGGCACGTAGGATGAGCCGGAGGCCGCGCCACGGCACAACAAAATGAGCAAGTATTCCTCTAAGAGGAATTTTTGCTTGACACCGATCCGCTCTCCTGCTAGGAAGCGGGCACGTTCCAGAATTGAGCCTTTTTGAGTGGGAGAGTTCGCATGAGACTGAAGTCCCTTGTTCTCGCTGGCATCGCGCTTGGTGCGCTGGCAACGGCGGCACAGGCCCAGACGCCGGTGAAGCTTGGCATCGTCACCACCCTGTCCACCCCGGGCGGCTATCTCGGCGAGGACGTGCGCGACGCGATCCTGCTCGCCATCGAGGAGGAAGGCGGCAAGCTCGGCGGCATTCCGGTGCAGCCCCTCATCGAGGACGACAAGCTGAAGCCGGCCGACGCCAAGCAGATCGTCGACAAGTGGATCGAGAACGACAAGGTGAAGCTGTTCACCGGCGTGATCTTCTCGAATGTCTCGGTGGCGGTTGTGCCGACGATCCTCGAGTCCGGCGGCGTCTTCGTGAGCCCGAACGCGGGCCCATCGAACTTCGCGGGCAAGGCCTGCAACAAGAACTATTATGTGGCGAGCTGGCAGAACGACAACCTGCATGAATCCGCAGGCGCGCTCGCCAAGAAGCTCGGCTACAAGAAGATGATTCTGCTGGCGCCGAACTATCAGGCCGGCAAGGATGCGCTCACCGGCTTCAAGCGCACGTATGGCGGCGAGGTCATCGAGGAGATCTACACAGGTCTCGACCAGACCGATTTCGCGCCCGAGATCGCCCGCATCCGCGCCGCCAAGCCCGATGCGGTATTCCAGTTCCATCCCGGTGGGGCGGGCATTGCTTTCCTGAAGCAGTGGAGCCAGGCCGGCATGAAGGACCAGATCCCCATGGTCGTCGCTGCTCCCTCTCTCGAGCAGAAGATCGCTGCCGCTGTGGGTGATGCTGCCATCGGCATCGCTGCCACGACGCATTGGAACACCGATTTCAAGAACCCTACCAACGAGGCCTTCGTGAAGGCCTTCGTGGCGAAGTACAAGCGACAGCCCACCGTCTATGCCTCGCAGGGCTATGACACGGCAAAGCTCATCGGCGCAGGCCTCAAGGCGAGTGGCGGCAAGGTGGAGGATCCCTCCTTTCGCGCCGGCATGCTCAAGGCCGACGTGAAGCTCACCCGCGGCGCCTTCAAGTTCGGCAACAACCAGCACCCGATCCAGGATTGGTACGAGGTCAAGGCTGTGAAGGGTGCGGATGGCACCGTTACGCTGCAGACTGTCGGCAAGGTTCTGGAGAACCTGCAGGATGCCTATGCGAAGGACTGCGCGCTGTAAGGGCAAAGGCCCTCACCCCACCCCTCTCCCGCAGGCGGGAGAGGGAGACGACGACGCCGATGCGTGACGCATGACGACCCCTGAAGCTCGATGCTTCAGCCTCCTTCTCCCCGCCTGCGGGGAGAAGGTGAGGATGAGGGGCGACCGGGTCGCTTCAATCTCGAAGGACTGAGCCCGTGGCTCGGGCCCTCACCCCAACCCTCTCCCGCAGGCGGGAGTGGGAGACGCAAAAGACCAGCGTCCATCAAACCCAGAGCCACCCTTCCCCATGCAACTCCTGGCCGAACAGATTCTCAACGGGCTGCAGCTCAGCTTGACGCTCTTCCTGCTGGCGGCAGGGCTGACGCTGGTGTTCGGCATCATGGATGTGATCAACCTCGCCCATGGCTCGCTCTACATGCTGGGCGCCTATGCAGGCGCCATGGTGGCGGCCTGGACAGGTTCGTTCTGGCTGGCCGTCCTTGTGGCGCTCATCACCTCCGGGCTGGTGGGCCTCGTCATGGAGGTGCTGGTGATCCGCCCGCTCTACAAACGAGATCATCTGGCGCAGGTGCTGGCGACCTTCGGGCTCATTCTCTTTTTCGACGGGCTCATCGTCTTCAGCGTTGGGCGTGCACCGGTCCTCATGGACATTCCTGCCGCAATGAACGGCTTCGTCGATTTCGGTGGGGGCCTGCGCTACCCGGTCTATCGGCTTGCTGTCATGGCCGCTGGCATCCTGGTCGCCCTCGCGCTCTGGTTCGTGATCTCGCGCACGCGCATCGGCATGCTGATCCGTGCAGGCTCCGACAAGCCGGAGATGGTCTCGGCGCTGGGTGTCGACATCTCGAAACTGTTCACGCTGGTCTTTGCCGCCGGCGCACTGCTCGCAGGGCTCGCGGGCGTCCTCGTCGGCCCCATTCGCTCGGTGCAGGTGGGCATGGGCGAGCAGATTCTCATCACCACCTTCGTGGTCATCGTGGTGGGCGGCATCGGCTCCATTCGTGGGGCCTTCATCGGTTCGCTGCTGATCGGTCTTTGCGTCACGCTGGGACGCTCTTACGCCCCCATGCTGCTCAAGATATGGCTGAGCGGGCCCATCGCCGACGGGCTGGGCGCGACACTGTCGTCAGTGATCGTCTATCTGGTGATGGCGCTCATCCTCATCGTGCGGCCGCGC
>CAISZN010000249.1 GCA_903889985.1 uncultured Hyphomicrobiales bacterium
ACATTAGGGCGGGCTGCGTCTCGTTTATGAGGCCTTGCCGCCGTGGATTGACACGACCTCTGCCGTGGACGGCGCCCGGATCGAAGCCGAGACCTTCCGCATCATCGTGTGGACCAGCCCACGGGTTTCGTCGTTCTTCAGATTGTCCGCGCACATGGCCAGATGCACGAAGGCACCCGCCCGCTGCGCAATGGGGTCCTCATAGGAACTCGGATCGACATCGCCCACTGTATCGTCATCGTCGTCATCGGCTGCCATTGGGTGTCTCCGGCTTGGGATGCTTGATCTGGCCCATGTCTCGCAGGCCATAAATCTTTGGGGCAGGCTCTTCGCGGGTGCAGACCACAAAATGCAGGACGCCCTCGATGTCCAGTGCCCGGACAACGCGGCATTCAGCCGTGACGCCCGGCGCGATGTCAGTCGTGACGGTCTTGGTCAATAGATGGCCTCCGTCACGCGCGAGACCTCGCCGCGCTCCCGGTCATAGATGATGGACTTCTGAGACCGCCCGGCCAGATACCCGGCATTGAAGTGCCAGGCGTCTTGTGGGGCGATGATCTCATGCGTTTCCGCAATGCACCCGCCGAGCGTGGCGACGTGCTTCGAATTGTGATGGACGTGGAAGGTATGGACGTAGCGGGCCTTGGTCCTGCCCCACATTTCAGGCTCACGGGAGGCCATAATCTCCGGCATTTGCGCGGCTTTGACCGTATGACCGTGCGTCGTGCCAAGCATCACCCGGCCGAACTCGCGGAACCTGAACAGGGATGCAGACAGATCAACCGACACGCGCGGGTCGTTCCGATACCATGCATGGAGGAAGTATTGGACCGCGTAGGCGGCTTCCTCATCGTGGTTGCCGGGGATCAGGATGATCTCGACCTCTTCGTGGTGGTCGAGCATCATGTCGGCCACGACGACGATGGTCTCGCAGGTCGTCAGCAGCACCTTTGGGAAACGTCCATCGACTTGAAGGGCATGTCCCGAACGTGCCGTCCGGTTTTCGTTTGTGTTGCTGTGAAGGGTGTCGCCCCCGATGAGCAGGATCGCGCGCTTGGTCGGCTCTGTGCGGGCGATAACGCGGGCGAAGGTCTGCTTGACCACCTTGACCGCCGTCTTCAGGTCCCAATTCTTGCCCGTCTCGCCCTGCCAGGAGAACAGCCCGAAGTGCGGATCGGACCAAGGAACGAGGGCTAATTGATCGACAAATTGGAAGTCAGGAGCCGGACGAATAGGAGCGGATGGCACGAAGTCTTTGAACGCCGCCTCAAGGTCCGCGACAATCTGCTTGGGATCAATCGCGCCTTCCTTGGTCTTCACCCACTTGGCCAGCTCCCGCCCGTCCGGGTCTATGAGAGCCGAGACGCCCTTGACGGTATGCCCCGCCGGAACCTCGAAGGCCTCGCCGGGCGCAGGCTTCTGCTGCACCCACCGCTTTTGAATTTCGTCGTTCGGGCCGCGCTGTTCAGAGGTCTTGTGGACCACGAAGCCGGGCAGCACCGCATCGAAGCCCAGCATCCCGCGCTTGGCCGCCTGTTTCAAACGATGCCTGATCGTGCATCGGGTGACGTTCAAGGCCTTTGCGGTCGCATTCTTGCTGCGGCCATGCTTTTCCCAAGCCTTGATTGTATCGCGCAGGTCATCGTCACTGAGGCGCTCGATGGCCATGCAGACCTCACTTGTGCTTGTCGAGGATGTAGGTTCCGACGGCCAGCGCCCCGGCCCCTATCCCGCATAGGACGGTCCATCCGGCCTTGATGAGACGGTCCATGCGGGTCTGGTCGCGCTCGCGGATCAGGCGCTCGGTCTCGAGTTCGTGAAGTCGGCGCCCGAGATCGTCGTGGACCTTTTCGTGGACCTCGAAGCGGTTCTGCCCCGCATCGAGCTTCCCGTCGATCTGATCCTGTTTGCTCGAAATCTTATCGACTGACCGGAGCAATTCCGTCAGCCGTTCGCCCTGGTCCTTCACTTGGTCAAGGACCTGCTGCGTGAACTGCTTCAAGAGTTGCGAGACAGGATCGTCGCTCATTATTCCCCCGGCCGTCTGAAAATAGAAAAGAGGCGGCCCGGAGGCCGCCCTAAATGATGGTCATTCGGTGTGCCAGTCTTCGTGCGAAGCCATCTCGTTCGCATCCATCCCCTTCAGCCCAATGGCCTCTGCGAATGCGTAGGCAGCCACCAACGTGTCCGCGATGGCCTCCACCTGCCCGATGACGGGAACGGCAGCCAGCAGGCGGTCGGCGAGGTGCCGGGCGGCCGGGAAGGCGTCCTCGATGTGCTTCACGCTCTCGAACTCTTGCAGGGTCTTGAGCCCAGCGATGGCCTTGTCGATAAAGGCCTTGCCGTCCGCCTCAAACTGTTTGACGAGTGCGATGTCCATGTCAGCCCCCTGCCCCGATGAGACCGGACTTGGCCGCCGCGTCGCAGAGGACAGTCGTGGCCGCGTCGATCTTGGTGATGGTCTTCTGCGTTCCAGACGAGGTGTCGAGGACCGCGATGACCTTCGAGGTCGTGGGCTCAAGGACGCAGTAGGCTGTGGCCGTGACCTGCACGACCCGCTTGCCTGCTGCGGTCCACGAATTGAGGCTGGCCTGCTGCGCCGGAGTGAGGTCAGTCAGGAAACAGCCGCTCAGTCCGAGCGCGAGGATAGCGGCGAGCGCCGCGAACCCCTTCATTTCTTCCCCTCCGGCAGAGCCGCGCCGATGCCGGCAAGGGCAGGCACGATGTAGGGCAGAGCCGCCATAACGTAATCATGCACGCCGGGGATCGCGATGATGGCGAGGCCGATAGAAGTCCACGTCGAGGGCTCGCCCAGACGCGACAGAACGTAGCCCGTGAGGGCTTTCACGAGGTCCATAGTGGTCATCCTATTTAGGGAGTGCCCGCCGGGGTTAAGGATGTTCGCGCGGCCCCGGCGGGCGGCCCTCCGCACGAATTCGGATTACTCAGACCGGCACTTGATGACGCCGGGAGATTGGTGTTTGCAGACCACGGGCGCGGCGTTCGGGTCCGCGCGATAGTGGGTGCCGTTGAAGTCGATGGCGCAGCCTGTCAGCAGCAGGGCGGTGATGAGGATCACGGCGCCGAGAAAGGTGAATGAGGCGGCCATGTCATCCATGGCCCTGCACATCCTGCCAAGGGTCATAGGTGGTCGGGGGGTACCAAGAACGCGAGAACAAGGCAGGCTGGCGCCAGATCGGAACGCGCTGCACATGGCCTGCGTCAGGCTGGCTGTTGTGCTTGCCGGTGTGCCCCCAGTCAATGCCGCTCACCATCCCGTGCTTTTTGCACAGGGCGAGCAGGAAATTGTATTTGCCGCCGTCCTTCACATACTGACCGCCCTCAAAGAGCTGCAGATCGGCGGCGATTCCGTAGCCGTGGCATCCGACCTTCGACAGGTGAGACGCGCCGGCCATGAAAACCTGATGCTGCCGAGCCTGAGAGCGATAGGTCTCGCCTACGCGCAGATCGTGGCCCATGGCTTTTGCGTCTGCGATGATGGCAGCAACCGCAGCGCGGGTGCCTGGTTCGAGCAGCGACACGTCGTTGATCGTGTTGGTCGAGTTGAAGCGTGGGTCCTTCATCAGGACGTCGGTGTAAAAGCTCATGATGTCACCAATCAGGGATAGAGGGCGCGCAGGCTCTTTTTGAGGGTGAGCTTGCCGCGATTTTGAACCGAGACCGCATTCGAAGCGTCAACGGCATCGACTTCGTAGGTGTAATCCCCGGCCACGAGGCTCGTTTGCCGGCTGTCAGTCGCAGCGATGGTCAGGGTGTAGGTTCCGCCCGTTCCAGTGTCGATTGCGATGTCGGCCGGGGAAAGTGCCTTGAGTACCCCCGCCGTGTCGGATGCGACCCGGAATTCGACCGACCCGCCGGTCAGGTTCATCGGGACACCGTCAGCGTCAACTGCTGTGCCTTGGATCGTCCACGTCTCGCCAATGTAGAAGGCGATGTTCGTCATTCGGTGCCCCTATATTTTTGGACGGCGAATTGAGCCGATGAACTGGACGGCCGTGGCCACGCCGCGCAGGATTGGATTGCGGCTTGTTCCAGCGAATGCGTATTTCGACTGCCCCGTGATGCTGTAGCGCCGGGCGGTGCCAGTGAGGACGACCGGACGCTCGCTGGCAGGCGCACGGGCGGGGATGAACGTCCCAATCCATGCGACGAAGCTAGAGACCGCAGTCGAGAAACTCTTGCTGATAGACTTCGTGGCCGTGACCGCACCCGAGGCCGTGACAGCCAGTGTGCGGGTCAAGGCCTTCGATGTGGCGACCGCGCCGGTTGATGCGATGGCAAGCGCCCGGCTGATGGCCCGCTTGGTCGAAGTGGCCGAGGAGCTTGCGACCGCCTTCACCAGCCCGGCAGTGCGGGAGGCAGATGTTGCCGTGTGCCCGGCGATGGCCAGAACGCGGTTGAATGCGCGAGATGCGGCCCCGGTCGTCACAGAGGACGAGGCGATGGCCTGTGCCTTGGCGATCAGCTTTGCAGCCGCCACGGCGCCGCTGGACGCCACGGATATAGCTTTGGTGATGGCACGCGCCGAGGATGTAACTGAGGTCGAGGCGATGGCCGAGGTCTTGCCAACTACCCGGCGTGCGACGACTGCCCCCGTGGAGGCAGCCGCTAGGATACGGGCGACACTCCGGGATGATGACACTGCCGATGCGCAGGCGATGGTAAGATTGACGGACGTAGTATGCGCGCCCGAAATCAGGCTCGGGATGACGCTGATGATGCCCGCACAGGCCGCCGCGAGCGTCTTGGCCACGGTACGGGCCGCAGACGTGGCGCTGGCGCTTGTGAGCGCGAGGGCCTTGCCGACCAACCGGGCCGCCGAAGTTGCCGACGTGGAGGCCACAGAAAGCGCACGGGCAACGGATCGCGCCAGTGAAATCGTAGAGGTTGAGGCAACGGCGAAGGACCGGGCCGCCGTCTTGGCCGCCGATGTCGCAGAGCTTGACGTGATGGCGAGGGTGCGCAGGAACGCCCGCTTTGCGGCAATCGTGGTCGCAGAGGCCGAAGCCACAGCCAAGGCCTTCGCAACCGCCCGCACCGACGTGACTGCCGACGCGCTCGTAACAGCCAGAGCCCGCGTCACCGCCCGCAGGAGCGTGGTTGCGCTGGTGGAAGTGACAGCAAGCGACCGGGAGGTTGCCCGGACCAAAGTCACGGCCGAGACACTGGACAGGGCCAAAGTGCGGGCCGCCGATTTGGTTAGGCTGGTCGCGGAAGTGGACGCCACAGCCAAGGTGCGCAGGAATGCCCTGCCCGCCGCAACTGCGCTCGAGGATGTGGAAGTGATGCCCAGAGACCTGGCGATGCCGATCGCCTTCACCGTGGAAGACGCGGAGGATACGGCCCTGGACAGGCCCATCGCCTTCGCCGCCGTGATAGCCGAAGCGCAGGACGATGCCAGCGCCCGGCTCACGCTCACAGCCTTCGACACACTCCCCGTGCAGGTAACTGAGACGCTCTGGTTGAACGTCGAGCCAGATGCAGAAACCCGCGCGAGGAGAAGTGACACCAGATCTCTCCTGCTAGATCACAAGGCCTGAATAGACCGCCTGCTTCGATGACGTTCCCAATAGCTCGTCATCGGTAAGCCGTCGGTATTTGTAGCTGTGCCCGTCTTGATCGAATGTCTTTTCTTCGCCGGCTATCCAGCCGGTGCCGTCAACGTCCCCCTCAACGGGGCCACCAGAAAGCGAAACAAGATCGGGCATGGCTTACCTCATTCGAAGTATCCGTGGACTGTCACACCGCCTTGGATGACCTGAGAAGCCGTTGCAGTGCCGACCGGCATCCTCAGAATGACGACGAAGCTCAGACCAGCTTCGCAGACGATAGGCCCGAAGTTGGGCTGCGAAATGCGTTCCGCCTTCGCGCCAATGGCCGCTGCAACAGCGAACTGCTGCGCGCCGACAAACTTGCGGATGTGGCCGCCGGTCGAGAGGTTGACCGACGCGCCGTTCACGCCCACCGACCAGTCGAGAAGCGTCGGGGTCGTGGCGACGGCCGCGCCCGTGTTGTAGGTCTCGATGTCGATGCCCGTCATGACGAACTGATATGGCGACGGGACGGTGATTGCGAACAGGGCGTAGTCCGTCACCGCACCTGCCACAGCAGCGAACCCGAAACGACCGTCGATAGTGGCATAGCCCGCCGCCGTGTTGGACAGTGTGGCGTTCGTCGGAGCCGTAGAGTTGGCGTTGTTGGTGTTGGTGGCGAAGGTCGAAGGGTTATATCCCGAGTGGTTTCCCATCGCGGCCATGCGCTGCGCCCATGGCGTATTGATGTTGCTGTCCAGCACGCCTACGAAGAGATCGGTCACGATCATTGATGGTGCTGAGGCTGGCGCTGTACCAGTTGTGCGAAGCCCGAAGAACGCCGGAAGATGGGTGACGTTCGAAATGCGGGCCTGCGTCAGCGGGAGCTTGATTGTCTGTTCAGAGACGAAGAGGCCCGTCGAGGTGTCCTGCACCACGAAGGTGCAGAAGTCATCATCCATGATCACGTCGAAGGTGTAATAGTTCGACGTGCTGTAGGTGATAGATGTGCCGGTGGTGTCCACGCCGTTGAAGGTCACGACAGGCTGAAGGACGCCCGCCGCTGTGACCTGGAAGTAAGCACCCACGTTCGGGGATGCCGCCGCAGTGTTACCAGAGCCGAAGCCAAATTCAGCGATGGCATTGGCCTGCATTGCAAGGCGCGCGCGGATGCGGCACTGAAGCGGCGCGCGCATGATGCGTGGGAACAGCTTCCTCGTGGCGTAGAAGATGCCGGTGTTGATCGTGGTGATAGCAGCGGAGTTGATCGTCAGGCCGAGCGCCGTCTGCGCAGCCGCCATTGTGGTGGCAGTTGCAACGAGACGGTTGGCCGAGATCGTCGTGCCTTCGAAGGGCTCCCACATGAGGGGCGAGACGACAGTCGTCGCGATGCCACCCGTGCGGTCCATGCGGGCCACGCGACCGTTACCGTCATTGGACCCGCCGATCATCAGCCCGGAGGCCGTGCGAACGTCGCCGCCGCTGGCGCTATCCAAAGCACCGGACGGCCCAAACAAGCGACTGCGGAGAGCGCGAGTTGTCGAATTGTCCACTTCCGCGACGACGCCGCCGTTGCCTGCAACCTGAATAGCCATCTAAATCCCCTTAGTTCCAAACCCAGCCGACGTTCCACTGGCCCCAATACTGCCCTTCCCCGTCACGCGGGGCAGATGCGTAAATGGTGAAGCCAGTGCCAGCGACGACATTCCCCGCGCGGATGACAGGCGCATCGACGACATGCTCGTCAACGCTATGGTCTGCCGTCGTTGCGGGGATGATCCACGCCTCCACCAGTGACCCGGCCAGAATTCCCGTCTGGCCGGTCACCGCCACAGTGACGTAGGTGTCGCCGGGGAACGCCCCGAAATCGACAGTCGTGGTGCCTTGAGCCGCCATTTCAGATCACGAGAAGGTTGTATTCAGCGTGAATGCGATGCTGTCACCCGAGGCCAGGTTGACGACCGAGAAGTCGGCATAGATGTCCATGTTGCCGCCGGTCGGAGGCGAGCCAGTTCCGACCGCATCGAACGCGCCGACCTCGGTGATGGCGCGAGTGCCAGCAGCCGTGATGGTGGCAACGAGACGCAACGTGTCGCTAGTGACGGTCGTTGTCTGCTGAGAGGCAGTAGCCGAGGCCCGGCTTTCGGTCGTGGTGGTCGTGGTGACCACGTTGGCCGTGGCAGCGGCAGCCGAGCCAGTGCCCCACTGAAGCCACCACGAAGCGGCGGCGAGAAGGGATGTGACGCGGGCGAGGCCAGCATTCTGAACGCGAGCAGTCATTCAATTCTCCTATTAAACGGGGATTGTCTTTTTCAGCCTCTTGGCGATCTGAAACCGAAGCTGCTTGGGGTGGAGCAGATACCAAGCCCACACCCGGACATGGTTCCTGTGCCAGTAGGCAATCGCGCCAAGATCCTCGACGGTGCCATCGGCGCGCGTGATTACAGCCGAGAGGGTACGTTCCCTCGGGCGAAGGTTGATGTCGGAATTCATCTAGGTTCCCTGATTAGAGAGCTGCGGCCTCTGTGAAGGCCTGATCGACCGAAGCCGTAATCCCAAGCCCAGCCCAGAGCATCGCAATGAACGGGTCGTCGTGCTTGAAGGTCGTCGCGCGGTCCCAATAGGCCAGAGCCGTGAGCCGCTGCGTGGTGTCCGAGATCGACGCGATCAGCGCCCGCACGTCAGCATCGCCCTTGCCGTGGCCAGCGAGCCAAAGAAGGGCTTGCAGAGGGGTGATGGATGGGACGTTCACCGGCACGTCGATGAAGGTTGAGACGCAAGTGACCACGCCGTTCACGCGGGCGAAGGAATAGCTAGTGCGTATCTTCCCAGCCGGGCATTGGTCTGGAAAAACACGATGGCAGTTGTGTGCCGCCAGATAGTCATCGTCGCAGATGTCGAAGTTGGCAAATGGGATGACGAGGTCGCCCGTGTTGAGATCGCCCATGACCTCGGTGAAGGTGTCTTGCGGGTTTTCATAGACGATCATGTCATTGGACCTTTGCGGATGGCCATTCCGATGTAGGACTGAGACGCTGACAACCCGCTGAAGGTTATGCCAGTCGATGTGGGAGTGCCGTAGTCAGTTACGCCATCCCCAGCGGTTGTATTCATTGCGAGCGTGTAATCTGCGCCTGATGACCACCAAAGCCGGGATTGATCAAGAAAGATCCAATTGCCGGTAGTAGTTGTCGCCTTAAACAGCACGCATTGAGGTTCCCATCCTAGTGTCACTGAGGCGTTTCCAGAACCGTCAGTGGTGAAGCCGAAGCATTGGATTAGACCGTTGGTCGTATCCGGATCATGCGCAAAAAGATAAGCGATATAGTTGACGCTTATGGTGTTCCCATTGTTGACAATGGCCGGTGTGAATGTTGTGGAGTTGAATGTTGATTCATAAGACGTTGAGGCGGTTGAAAGGGCGGCGTTTGTCGCCTGCAAGCCACCCGACAAGATCCAAACAGACTTTGTTCCTGCGCCATCGCGCGCAAGCACGTTCCACATATCCGATGCCGACGTTTTCTTGATCAGGATAAACCCCGGCGCAATCCCCAACGGATGCGCAACGGTTCGACCGAAATCTGAATCGCCCGTTCCGGTGTAGGCAACCGCACAGCAGAACTTGGAAATCTGCTTGAACCGCAGCAAGAGGGCGTTCCCAGAGCCAAGGCCACCCGCATAGGTGATGAATGACCCTTGAGCTGCCGTTGAATCAGAAGCCAGTGTGTTAGAAAGGCCGCGCGCGCTGTCACGCCATATCCAGGAGTTCGTATTGACCCGGCTCTTGCCGATGAGCAAGTCCCATCCTGTTGTGCTAAGGGCGTCGAGATTGGCAGCCGTGTCCGCTGTGATGCTGAACACGTCCTGAATTTTCGTGCTGTTTCCGGAAATCAGGCCAAGGCGACCGGCGACATACATCAGGCAGCAGCCTTCTGGATCGAGTAAAGGATCACGTTCGTAGCGACCACTTCGTAATAGAGGTAGTCGTTTTTGCTGGCAGTCGTGGTCAAGGCGATGGCCGTGCCGCCCGCCGTTATCCAGTTGGTGCCATAGGTGATCAGGCGCGATCCCGTCGTGTCTTGGGCGAGTTTGATGCGCCCAGCCTGCCCGACCTTCTGGTTAGTTGGGTTGGCAAGCGTGATGTTCCCGGTCAGAGACCCGATGTCGAAGTTCACGCCGGTCGAGAAATCGAGCGTGACGGTCGCGGCATAGCTGACCGAAACTGGAACCATTCCCGCCCAGAAAGTCGCGATGCTCAGGATCTTCGAGGCTGTATTCGACAGGAACTCAGCAGTCGTGCCGATGGCCGCCGTTGCCATCATGGCGAATGTGACGACGCCAGCCGCAATGGTTGTGGCTAAAGACCCGGCAGTCGTCGTGACGTTGCCCGTCAGGGCCGGGAACTGCGCAGCTTGCAATGTGCCGGTGACGCCTGTTGAAAGCGGCAGGCCCGTTGCATTGGTTAGCGTGAGCGAGGTCGGGGTGCCAAGGGCGCCAGAGAATGTGACCAAGCCGCTCGCGGCGTTCGTGGCATTCGCAAGGGCAGCCAGAACGCCTGTTCCCGCGCCTGACAGGCCCGTGGAGATGGGCAGTCCCGTCGCGTTCGTCAGGACGCCAGAGGCCGGAGTTCCAAGCGCCGGGGTGACCAAGGTCGGGGATGTCGCAAGCACGATACCGCCGGAGCCCGTGACGGCAGCGGCAAGCGCCGTGCCGACGCCCGTCCCGAGACCGGAGAGATTGCCAACGGTCGGCTGCGCATAGGTGACAGCGCCGGTCGTGTCGATGCCGGTTGCGAACTGGTTGGCAGCCGCCGACGAAGACTTGACGCCGCCAAGCGCCACGGAAGTCGGTGTCGGGAGACGGGCCGCAGGCAAGGTGCCCGCGCCAAGATCAGATGCAGACCCGGAGGTAGCAACAGTCGCCAGGGCTCCACCATCGGCAATCAAATCGCCAGACGACCCGCTGAACACCGCGACATGGCCAGCAACAGGGGTGCCGGTATGCGAGACGGTGCCAGAGCCAGAGCCGGACGCGCCCGTGTCGCCCTTCGGGATGGTCAGGTTGAGGCTATAGTTCGGATTGGTCCCAGAGATGGTTGCGGAGGCGCTAGACCCCGCAGCGCCGGTCGTCACTGAGCCGATAGTCACATTCGGTGCAGGGCCAGTCGGCCCCGTGTTGCCAATGTTTCCTTGCGGGCCAACTACCGAACCCACGTCCATCGTGGAGGTGTCCGACATCGTCAGGATCAGATGTCCTGAGCCATTGACGGTGCCAGAAACGACCGATAGGCCGTTCGTCCCGTTGGTGCCCTGCGCCACACCGCAGTCCACATTCGTGGAATTGGACATCGTCAGGATCAGGTGCCCGTTGCCGGAATTGATCGCTGCCGACGCCACATAGAGGCCGTTGGTGCCGTTGGTGCCGTCCGCACCCTTGACAATGCCGCAGTCCAGAGTGCCGCCCGTCGAGAAGGTCAGGATCAGGTGACCCGAGCCATTCACAGACGCCCCGGATACGGACGCGCCAGGAGGTCCAGAAACACCCTGCGCGCCGCGCTTGATGGTCGCCGCGACGCCCCCCTCCACAGTGTCAGAGGTGACAGGTGCGACGCTGATGGAATATCCCGTGACAGGGACGGGGATCACGCCCTCATTGTTGGCGTCAAGGACGATTGAGGTCATGGATTGGCGCCCTGCGAAACCTTGATCAGGCCGTAAAAGACCGGCGTGACGTTGCCGGACTTGTAGAAGTTGAGGTCATATCCGTAGAGACCGGGCAGGACCAAAGATGTGCGCGCCTTGGGAAACGCGAAGGTGATGTTCCCGTTTGCCGTAGGGGTCGCAATGTTGATCGCAGCCGCGTTGCCGTCTGAGCCATCCGAAGTGAACTGAATGATCGGACGGCGTGGGTATGCGATCTCATTTGTGCTGGGATCGAGCGTGGCGACCTCGAACTTCAAGACCCCGCCCGTCAGGTCGAGAGGCGTTGCGCCATAGGTTGTGCTGTCGCCAACCTTGACCCAGTAGCTTGATTCAGCCGCGAAGGAAGACCCGGAAGTCCATGCCCCAACCGCCGCCGTGTTGGCGACGTAGAGGTCCCCGTTATAGGTCACCACCGACTGAGGCGATGAGGACTGATAGGACGTGGCCGCAGCCCATGCCGCTACATTGACCCACGGCGTTGTTATGCCGGGGCCATTGTAGAGGGTGAACGCGCCCGTCCAGTCCGCGTTATTGCGAACGACGAGGTCGAGGCGAGGGACTGCCATATGTGACCCTTATTCTTCGGGCTGGACGACCGGGGCGATAGTCCAGTGGCCAGCGTCGTCCACCGTGCTGCCGACCGTCACGTCATCGGGGACCTCGGTGAACTGCGCCACCACGTCAGGGTGAAAGCATTCCTCGATGGTGAACCCATTGTGAGGGACGAAGACCTCGACGACGGTGCTGTTTTGGATGCGTGCATAGGTGGTCATGGCTTCCTCACCATTCGACAATCACAAGGCCAGCGCCGCCCGCCGCGTTGGTCGTGGCTGCTGTGCCGCCTGACGACCCGCCGCCGCCTGCGCCAATGCCGCCAGCGCCACCCGACGTGCCGGCCGTTGCAGAGGCCACACCAGTCCCGACACCACCGCCCCCGCCGCCGCCACCGACGCCACCCGCGCCGCCGGCGCTGCTTGACCCCGTGGGAGCGCCACCGCCACCACCACCGCCGGTCCCGCCTGCCGTACCCGCGCCGGAGTTGACGCCAGCGCCACCCACACCCCGGAACTTCATGTCGGTGAAGAACCGCGCCGCGAAACTGTAGATCGTCGTGTCTTCGCCGGCAGTGCTTCCCGCGATGTTCGGGCCGCCGGGGTTCGACCCACTGGCGACACCCGCATTGCCTGCGCCCCCAGAGCCACCGCCAGAGCCAGAAAACTGGTTGGCGTTACCAGCGCCGCCGACGCCGCCGGTCCCCGCGCCGCCACCGCCACCGGCCTGCGTGGCGGACGTGTTGGTGGCGCCCGCGCCGCCAGTGAACGGACTGATGCCATTCGACCCGCCACCACCGCCAGCCCCTGCCAAGCAAGCCGTGCCGACGCCGGGCCCGCCACCACCACCAACGCCGCCGGTCCCGCCGGTTGCAATGAACTGGCCGCCCGACCCCGCGCCACCGGCACCGCCCGTGCCACCAGTCGGCAACGATCCAGTTGTGCCTGCTCCACCGGCTGACCCGGCAGTGGCCGAAATCAGAGACCCAAACGACGATGAACCCGTGCCGGCTGTGATGGCAAATGCGGTCCCCTGCACGACATCAACGATGCCTTGTGCAAATCCACCCCCGCCACCACCGCCACCACCCGATGCGCCGTTGTTGAAGGCAGTCGTGCCGACGCCACCCGCACCACCCGCGCCACCTGCACCAATGGTGCTGACGCGGACCTTCTTGACACCGAACGGAATGGTGAATGTCGTATTGGCCGTGAAAACAATGGCCTGCCCACGGCCAAAAATGTCCTGCCCGGCTGGGCGCTGCGTTTCGTAAAAGCCGTCCGGGAAGACGAATTGCACGCGCTGAGAGATTGGGAAGCCAAGTCCCGAGTCGCCACGGTTCATTAGAAGTTTCCTCCGTGCGCAGTGACGCAGATGCCGCCGCCGCCCTGCGTGTCGTTGACACACACTTCAAGGGTGCTGCCCGACGGAAGAAGGAGCGGCATCACGTCGGGCGTGTTCACGGCTTCAAGAGATGCTTGCCATACGGGCGTCACGCCCGCTGCCGGGGTGACCGCCGGAAGCGGAAATTCTTTCCAAATGCGGAAGGTGGAGCTTGTCTTGATAAAAAACCGAACAAAAGAAGCCGTCGTCGCGCCAACTGCGCACATGCTGATGCGCTCAATGCGCGCCCCGTTCGATCCGGGCGTCACGACGGTCTGATTGTTCGTCGGGCTGGTGCGGGACGTGTCGCCCGTCGCCACGACTGCGGATGACGCGAAGATCGCGCCATTGGCATAGTTTGGAGTGCCGGATGCCATAGATGGGGTCCTTCAAAGAAAAAAGCCCCGGTTTCCCGAGGCCTTTGCGCGTGATTGAGGGTTGGCAGGAGGCTATTGAAGCCACCCGATCTGATAGGCGATGGCTGAAGCGGTATCGACAACCGCTTGCGCCCAGAAGTTAGTTCCATCGCTAGAAATGGTCACGGTCTGCAAAGGGGCCAGCACGAAATTGCCTGCCGTGACGTTGTTCAATTTGATCGAGCCCTGTGCCGCGATGGTATAGAGCGCCGTCGCATCAATGTTCTGAATCGTCACCAACCAGCCATTTATCGGGGCGGTCGCCTGCAACAAGTCCGACATGGCTGCGCCGGAGTTCGAACGCTGCTTCAAAAGCCCTCGATCGGTCGAAACGAAAGTGTAATTCGTGCCGGTCTGGACCGATGACGGTTCCGCAATTTCGAGTGCCCCGGTGCCAGGATCAGCGATAGTCTGGCCGGTGTTCTTGAGGCTGGCCGTTCCCATTTCAGTCGCAGTCAACTGAAATTGAGTGCCGTCATAGGTGACGGTGTAGATTTCATTGGTGATGATTTCACCACCAGCGAGCGCCGTTGGTCCTGATGGGCCATCCTTCAAGACGCTCTTTGCGCCAAGTCCGGACACGTTCAGGGTCAGGGCCCCGCTGTTGCTGAACCCAGACTGGAAGCTAATGCGCAGCCCGGTTGTGTAAGCCGTGATCGCAGGCGTCGGGCTGATGGTCTGCACATTGGCCGCTCCACCCGATGTCCCTCCCCAGATGTTGAGGTTGGAGAAAGGAGCGGCGAGCGTCCAGAAGTTCGCGCCGTCGCTGATGATCGTGACAGTCTGAAGCGGCGACAGCACAATGCTGCCTGTGGTCACGTTGTTGAGTTTCAACGAGCCTTGGGCTGCAACGCTATACGAGGCAGTTGCGTCAATGTTCTGGATTGTTACCAGCCAGCCGTTCGTCGGCGCTGCTGCGGGCAACAGATCGGACATCGCAACGCCCGAATTGCTGCGCTGCTTCACCAAGCCTCGATCAGCCGTGACGAAGGTGTAATTCGCGCCCGTTTGCGTCGAGGCGGGTTCCGCGATCTCAAGCGCACCCGTACCGGGATCAACCACGGTCACGCCGGTATTCTTGAGGGACGACGTGCCCATTTCCGTTGCGGTCAACTGGAACTGAGTTCCATCGTAAGTGACCGTGTAGATTTCGTTGACGACGACCTCGCCCCCGGCCAGTGCAATTGGGCCTGACGGGCCGTCCTTGTACACGTTCTTTGCGCCAAGCCCGCTGATGTTGAGTGTCAGGGCACTAGTGTTGCTGAATCCAGCTATGAAGCTGATGCGCATACCCGTGGTATATGCCGTGATGGATGGTGTTGGCGTCAAGGTCTGGACGTTCGCCGCCCCAGCCGAGGTTCCGCCCCAAGTGCCAACCGCGACGAAAGGAGCTGCCTGCGTCCAGTAGCCTGTCCCGTCGCTGACGATTGTAACGGTCTGCAACGGGGACAATGAAACGCTGCCCGTTGTGACGTTGTTCAGCTTCAGAGCCCCTTGCGCCGCGACCGTATAGTTTGCCGTCGCGTCGATATTCTGGATCGTCACCATCCAGCCATTTGCCGGGGCAGTGGCGGGCAGAAGATCGGACATTGCCGTGCCCGAGTTGCTGCGCTGCTTGAACAGGCCCCTGTCCGTGGTGGTGAATGTATAACCCGTGCCGGTCTGCGTCGAAGCGGGCTCGGAGATTTCAAGGGCACCAGTGCCAGGATCTACGACTGTGACGCCCGTGTTCTTCAGGCTTGATGTGCCCATCTCGGTCGCAGTGAGCTGGAACTGCGTGCCGTCATAGGTGATAGTGTAAATCTCGTTTGCGACGATTTCGCCGCCAGCAAGAGCGGTCGGGCCTGCGGGACCATCCTTATAGACGTTCTTGGCCCCCTTGCCCGAGACGTTGATGGTCAGGCTGGCGGTGTTTGTAAACCCGGCCTGAAAGCTGATGCGCAGGCCCGTCGTATAGGACGAGATCGCCGGAGTGGGCGTGAGCGTCTGAACATTGGCCGACCCGCCCGATGTACCAGCCCAGATGCCAGAATAGCCGAGCAGGATCGGGGTCCATACCGCCGTCGAGGTCGTGCCGGTCGAGGTGCAGATCCACAGGACGCTTTCGGTTGTGTCCATGCAGAAGGACGCCGCCGATGTGCCAGCCACCGCCGCGTTGCCTGCCACATTCCCGTTCGGGTTGCCTGCAAAGGCCTGCATGGCAGGGATGGTGCCAAGAACGTCCGAGGCGAAAAGGTTCGCCATCGGAAGCTGGCCCTGCACTTCGGCAGCACTGTTGAGCTGGATCTTCGGCGCGTGGCCGGGCGTGCCCTTGTGATGCTGGTTCAACAGGCCAGCGAGGAACGGCGCCGACGAATGGGCCGTGATGCGCCCCGCGTTCGGGGTGGTATCGCCCGTGCGCATTTCCACGACCCACAGAGGCGTATAGCCGCTATCAGCCGAAGGCGTGGTCTGCGATCCGGTGGTGGCTGCTGTGCCCGCCTTCACCTGCAAAGTGATCTGGCCAGACCGCACGGTGAATTGCGTGCTGCCAGAGCCGCCAGAGCCCTGAAGATAAACCGCCGGGTTGGCCGAGTTGTAATACATCAGCACGACCGGGGTCGTGTCCACTTCCTGAAACTTCGCCTCGATCAGATAGTTGATCGACTGCCCAGCAGATCCCGGTGCGGCAAAGCCTGTCAGGTTTACGGTGCCAAGCTGCAAGCCCTGCTTGAGGACCTGGTTGGTCGTGTTGAGGGACAGAGACCCATAGGACGTATCGTCCACGTTGGCGAGGCTGTAGAAAGCCCCCGCTGCAATGTTGATGGTGGTGCCGCTGCCAGCGGTCGCCGTCAGGCCGGATGCCATGGTGGACGTGCCACCAAGCACCGACTGCGTGAGCCACGCCAGGCCGATCATGGCGGCCCGCTCGAATACAAGCAGATCGGCGGAACGTGGGTTCTGGCCCGAGTAGATTATGCTGCGGTCCATCGTAATCCTCAGTTCGTGATCTGGGCCCAGATGACCGTGCCAGCCGTCCTGACGCGCTCGATGGCCGTGTAAACCATCGCGTCGGAATAGGTGCGGCCGTCAGTCGGGCGGAAGACGGTCACAAAGACCTGCCCCTCAAATGAAACTTGCCCATGCCCCGCCCCGGCTGATGCCGGCTGGACATAAACCGTAGAAGCGTCCTCGCCCCACGCCCCGGTGCCTTGGTCATAGGCCAGCGCCCCGAGAGACCCGTTGCCGGTGGGTGAGGTCTCGTCGTAGGCCCCGTTGTCGCCGGGCTCCCAACCTTCATGAATGATCGGGGTGCGCCCGGTCAGGTCGATAAGAACCTGAGACAGGGCGTGCCGTGTATTGCGCTCGCGGAGGATTTCCGCGCGGATGCGGGCAGAGAAGGCTGCGTCACTTTCGCCTGAAAAGCGCAGGAGCCCGTAACCGAAATAATCGAAACTGACGAGGTCCGCGAAGCCGCCCGTTGCCGTCGCAATGCGCGCCTGTTGCTTGACGAAGGTCAGAAGGCTGTAAGCCCATGCCAGCCCGGTTGCAGGCCCGGTGATGACCGACTCAAGGATGGGCGATTGATCGGCGTCAGGAAACCAGCCTGCCGGCAGCAGGGCGCGAATGCGCGCCTTGATGTCACTGACATCACCCGTCTCCATCAGGACACACTGACCGTTGCAACCTTGATGGCCGAGCGCGAACTCGCCGCAAGGTCAGAGGTCGATCCATTGATGGTCACGCCGCTCACATTGGTGACGCCGGGAGAGGCATCGTAAGCGATCTGGATGACGCGGGTGTAGGGCAGAGAGGTGCCGACCGGCAGATTGTTGATGTAGGTCACCAGCGCATTGTAAACGACCGTCACGGCGGTCGCGTGATCGTAGGATGGGCCGGTGGTGATGGTGAGG
Source organism: uncultured Hyphomicrobiales bacterium (assembly GCA_903889985.1). Taxonomy (GTDB): domain Bacteria; phylum Pseudomonadota; class Alphaproteobacteria; order Rhizobiales; family Beijerinckiaceae; genus Terripilifer. The sequence goes on from CAISZN010000249.1 coordinate 17,499, forward strand.
GCGACCGAGGCATAGATCAGATTGGGCGGCCAGACAGAAAACTGAACGCCTGCCGCGCGCACCGCATCAATCGCCGTATAGACAGAAGCGAGCAAGGTCGAGGATGGGGCGCCTGTGCCATCATCCACGATCACAAAAAACGAACCGCCCTTGGCCGCGCCGGTCAGATAGTCCTGATTTTCGGTGATCTTGTAATAGAGGCCCGACTGGGTAGTCATGATGGCATAGGAGACCGCGCCGAGCGTGGCCTTTGAAAGCGAGGCGATATAAGCCCGGAAGCGAACCCGAAGCGCAGCGTTGGTTTCTGGATCTTGGCCAGCCGTAAATGACAGGGCATTGGTGACGGTATCAATGCCGGGGATCGAGGTGGTCATCGCGGTGATGGAGCCCGCGACCACATTGGCCGCCGCTGCCTGATTGATCGAATTGGCCGTGACATTGACCGAGGCCGTTCCGCCCGCCGCCACATAGCCGCCAAGGCCAGCCGAATAGGCCCCGTTTGTCACGTCAGCCACAACGATGAACTTCTGCGACCCGTCGGCGGTCGAAACCGTTGCACCGACCGGGATGACGACCTGCTGAACCGGCGAAAAACGGGAAAAGGTCAGAGTTCCAACCGAGACGACGCCGGGCAGGCGGGACAGCCCGAAATCGTTGACGAAGCTGTCAAGATCGCTGCCCGTCGAGGTGGCCGCGCGGGTCGCCGCAAGGATTTGCAGCGCCATGCTCTCAAGCCAAAGCACAACGCCACTGTTGGCCTCGACCATGGCGCGCAGGACGCTGCCAATCGTGAAGTCGAGAAGCGCTGACGACTTGGCCTGAATGGCCGCAGTCTGGTCGCTGATGAGCGTGGCAAAGCTTTTCAGGTTCAGAGTGGCCATGGTCTCACTTCGTCACGTCGAATGAAAGGGAGGTTTGAGACCCGGTCTGCACGCTCGTATAGGTGATGTGGCAGGTCACGCCATTCAGGAACGGTGTCACATCGACCTTCGGCGGCGGGGTCTTTGCGACCGATGCCTCGTTGAAGATCTGCGAGTTCACCAGCGACCGGATGGCAAGGATATTGGTCACCGTGCCGATCTTCTGAGGGATGCCTGCACCGTAATCGACGTGCCAGAGATAGCCGTTCACGGCCGTCATGAGGCGGCGAATGATGCGCTGCGTGGTCAGGTCGAGGTTGTCAACGGTGGCAAGGCTGCCGGTGGCAGAGACCTGCAAGTCACTGCCGAAAAAGTGCGACATATCCGGCATTCAGACCCCCGTCGAGGAATTCGCGCCCCCGGTTGTGATGACCGCGCCGCAGGCGCAGGCAGCGCCCACATAGGCGACCTGTGCGCCCTCGCAGTAGAAGTTCGAGGACCCCTGCACGATGGGGTTGATGCCATGGCCGGGGAACGGGCAGGCAATCAGATCGCCTTTTCGGGCGATCAGCGCCCCGTTCGCGTAGGTCTTTGAACACGATGAGATGATGGTGCCGCCATGAGAATGGGCGTCACCCAGCCGGGCGATGAGAGGCATGTCAGGCCTCGTTCAGATGGATCTGGCCGTTGATCGCGATCTTGCCGGAGCCAGAGGATACCGTCACAGGCCCGTCAACGGTCGTGACCGTCACGCCCTTGCCGTTGCCGGTGATCTTGATATGCCCGTCCTTATCCCACATGACGGATGTCTTGGTGCCGTGGTGGACGATGGCCGTCTCGCCGCTCTCAACCTGTGGCGCGGGGTCCGCATCCGAGTGCAGGAAGTGCGAGACGAAGCCGCTTTCAATGTCGCCGTCGAGAAACCCGATTACGACCTGATCGCCGGGGCTCGCCCCATGGACGAAGGAAATCCCCTGCCCTGCGGCATGGCGGCCAATCGGTATCCAGCCGCTTTCGTTTCCGTCAGGCTGATAGGTCACCTTCACGGAATGCGTCTTCTTGTCATAGCTCGATACGACCCCAGCCCGAGGGTGCGTCATGTTGGACATGGCCCGGCCAATCTCGCGCCGGATCAGGTTTGTGATGTCGTCACCGATCATCCCTCAGAGCCCTTTGACTTGGCAGAGACCGTCATCCGGAAGCCTTCGGTGAAGCTCATGCGATACTGGACCGTCGTGATCTCGTAGGTGTCATCGTAGATGCTGCCGGTTCCCGAGATCGAGATGTTCATTCTGGCATTCAGCCCGGTGTTGCCTGGCATGTCGAGCGTGATCGACTTGCCGTGTGCCGAGTTCTCGCGAAGCTTTTTGGCCGCGATCTTGTCGGCCTGTGCCTGCGTCAGGCCTGGATGATGGTGTTTGTATTCAGGCCCCTTCGACCCCTTCGTGGAGGTGATGACCTTCTTGAGCTTGTGGTTCCAGCTCTTGACGGTGACCTTCGCGCCCTTGCTCACAACTAGGTTGCGGCGGCATTTCAGGTCGATGAACGAGCCCTGCGCATAGCTGGCGGGCGTTGGCGGGACATAGAACACCGGGAAGGTCGGGACTTCCTCGGTCATGTTCTTGAAATAGAGCGTGCCATTCGTGACGTAGGCATTCATGCCGAACAGATCAGCCAGCCGATTGATCATGGACCAGTGAGAGTGGTCATGCTGAAAGGCATTCCAGTCGATCTGGTAGATCTTGCCCGCCTTGTCGCCAATCTCGTCCATATCGACGGACAGGCCAGCCTCGCCGGCAAGCTGCTGGACGACCTCGCCCGGCTTTTTGTTCAGGAACTTCTTGCGGTCCTTCTTGTCGATCAGCTTCGCGCCCTTGTCGCGCCCGCTGATGCGATAGACCCGCTTTGCGAAATCCGCTTCGACGCTGTCCACGAACCCGTCGAACATTTGGACCCCGCCGGGCCCGTCATTCGACATTGTAACCTGCACTGCGATGTCCTCGCCGTCCCAGCCGCCAAGCGACATGGGCAATTCAGCGTGGAATGTGTCGGTGTTTTTCGTCCTTGACTGCGAAACCTCCACAGACAGGACCGGCAGGCCATTAACATAGGCCCGAGGCTGGCGGTCAGCCATAGAGGATGCCGTCTGTGCTGGCGTTCTTGTCCACGGCTGGAAGGCGCAGGACGTAGATGCCCGAGAAAAATGGGTCAGCCATGCCGTTCAGGCGGGCCACGCGGTTCCACTGGCGTGCATCGCCAAGGTAGCGGGCAGCGATATCAAACAGGTTGCCCGACACGACCGTGACCGTCTTGACAGGCTGCGTCGTCTGAAGGGCGGGAATATCGGTCATGCACCCACACTCCACGTCAGGTTAACGACCATGCGATCAGCGTAGTCCTGTGCCTTTAGAAGCCCGTCCTCGGACAAGGTGACGCGAACCTGCCCAGCAAGATAGATGGCCAACAGTGCCGGGTCGGTGCCGGTATCCATGCCGGAGGTGATCAGGGCATCGAGTGCCGCGGTCGCCGCATGAAGATCGGTCGAAAGCTGCTTGGCAGCGTCCAGCAGCGGCGAGATGACCGAAAAGCTGGCACCCTGCAAAGTCCCGGCGTTGGTGATAGCCGTCTGGAATGCCGCAAGGTCGGTCGAGATGTTAGAAGCCAAGGCCATCAAGTGCACTCCCGACCGCGTCGTTGACCGCCCCGCCGATGGCATTCATGGCGAAGCTGACCGGATTGTTGAGGACGCCGTTAATCATGCCTGCAACCTGCGCAAGGTCGCCCCCAATCAGGCCCCCAAGATCGCCAGCAAGAAGGCCCCCAATTGCCCCGACCCCAGCCCCAAAAGGATCGCCAGAGACAACGCACTCGATCTCGTAGGGGATCTCCCAGCCCTTCTCGTAGCTCGGCTTAAAGTGCTGGATCACGACCATGTAGAACAGGCCGCCCCACGTCAGCGGGACGGCTGCACCAGCCTGGCGCATGGCATCGACTGCCTGCGCTCGACCAAGGGCATCAGGCCCCCGGAAGCGCCCGCGCCAGCGGATGTTGTCTGGATCTGGCCCCATGGCCTCAACGATGCGCTGGCCGCCGATCAGTTTGTGGGTGACAAGCTGTTGCTGACCACCGAAGTTGATGTCGCCGGGGATTTCCCACCCGTCGAATGTGACCGCGCCGAGTGTCAATTCAGACATTGGTCAGGCCTCACGCATCAATCGGAGCAAAGGCGGTGCGCACGTCATGGTCATTGGTCGATTGAGTATGTTCATGACGCCCGACCATTTCGCTTTCCATGGCCGATGCGAAGACGCGCCCATTGACGGTGAAAACCATCTTCTTTTGGCCCGTCGTTGCCCCTGAAGGAGGAACAAAGCTTGATTGCTTCCCCGGTGGTTTTGCCGCCGCTGGCGCATTTGGCGTTGTGCCTAGTGACGGCATTTTGAACCCACTCAGGGCACCCTGAATGCCGCTCAGGAGAGAAGCCCCGGCACGGGAGCCCGCGCCTGCAAAATCTGCCCCCGCAAATCCGTTTGTTATCTTCAAGCCAGCATCCGTGCCCTTAGTGGCAAACCCGGCAAGGCTAAAACCGTTAGCGAGCTGCGTGGCCGCTTCGGCACCTTTGGCTGTGTTATCTTTTGTTGGCGCAAGTTCCTGCGGACCGCCAATCGGTTTTGGGAACGGCGCAATGCCGGAAGACAGCGATTTCCCAATCGCGTCACCAATATATTTGCCGACCTTAGATGCCGCACCTGATAAGTCTGCCGAATTAACGTCTGGCATCTTGGGCAGGGACGACTGCGGCATCTTACCAAGACCGGGGGTCTTAACCCCGCCAAGCGAACCCATAATGCCACTGAGCAAGGAAGCCCCGGCTTTAGTGCCAGCCCCTGCAAAGTCTGCACCAGCGAACCCGCCGATGGTCTTTTGTCCAGCGGATTCGCCATTGGTGGCGAAGCCAGCGACATTGAACCCGCTGGCAATCTGCTGCGCTGCTTCCGCGCCCTTGGCTGCAAGCCCAGCGGTGTCACCCACAGATTTGCTTTCACCTTGCGGGGCACTTGGGGTTGATTTTTGAGGGGCGGCTAATGGCCCTTTTGTCGGAGCAGACGGGCGGACGCCCCACCTCTTAGTGAGGTCATCCATGGCCTTCATGCGGTCGTCAATTTCGCCGCTCGGGACGCCCCAAAACTGAAGCGGCCACCCGCTCGTAGGCCCCTGCCCGATTGAATATGGCGGGGCAGGCATATTGCCGGGGACGCCGTTCATACCAAATCGGAACGCTGCGCGCCCATCACCGATAGAATACTTTTCGGCTTCCGGCATCTTCGGGCCATTCAAGCCAAAGTGCGGACTGCGGTCGCCTTCCTTATTTGGTGGCTTGATAAGTGCCAACGCGACGGCAAGCGCGGTGATAGCACCCGCGACCAAACCAACCGCACCAGCCGCGCCGACAGCCGCAGAAATGACGGCCGTGCCACCAATCACGAGCAGTGCGGCTGAAAGTGCTGCGATTGCAATCCCAATGTTTGCCATCGCGCCGGGGTTTGCATTCGCGAACCCGCCAATGGAAGTGAACATTTCCGTGATGCCCTTCATCACAGGGATTGCTGCCTGCATCATCGGCGCACCGATGGATTGCATCATGCTTTCGTGCTGTTCTTCATAGGCCTTTTTAACGCCCTTAGAATTTCGGTTCGTGTAGTCGTTATAGGACTGGTCAATGCTATGTGCCTGACGCCACTGCGGAATGTCTTTGGCGATTTGATCAAGGAAGCCAGGGTCCGAAAACATTGTGAGCATACGCATGACATTGCGATTGCGGCCAACCTTCGCAATGTTGCTATCAAATTCGGAACGCTCTTCCGGGTTCATGTGGGATACGTCGATTTTTTTATCACCGACTGATCGGATCAGGTCGCCCAACATCCCTTTTTCTTTGGTGGTCAGGGCTGTCAATGCAGGGGTGACGACTTTCGTCATCCAACCATGGATGTCGAACTTCCCCTGCCCAGTGTAGTCGGATGACCCAACAATGCCTCCGGGCGCGACGTTTATGCGACCGCCCTTATCGTGAGTGACCTTCGACGGATCAATCAACTTAGCCTTGTTCAACAGCTCATATTGCTGTTTTGACAGGGTGTTCGCCCCCGTCATGAACATATATGCCGACATCATGGCCGTGCCGGCGGTGTCGCCGCCTAGATCCGCCGCGACGACAGACATCGGGCCAGCAAGAAAGTCAGGACTTGCGTTCGCCCAAGCGACACCGCCACGCTTGGCCATGGTCTGATAGGTGCCGGCATCGAGCTTGCCACCAGACCCGATGATGTTTTGAGCAAGCCTTTCAGCGAGTGCTTTCGTTCCAACGGGGTCGGACGTGGTGCGCCCGGTCATCTCCATTGCGCGCCACATCTTCATGCCTTCGCCCTCGGCTTTCTTGCCGGTGGCGTTGGCGATGATAGCCTCAAGCTTCATCGACCAAGGCGTGATTTCTTCCGCGTGTTGAGCCCCAACGACTGATCGCAGTTCGTTGTAATTGCGGAGATAGTCTGAAACCGTCGAAGTCGGGACGGCCGTGGCGACCTCGCTGTAATACTTGCTTTGGAGGCGCAGGACCTCGTTGTATTTGATGCCGCTGCGCTGAAGCTTGTCCTGCTGATCCAGCAGCTTGTCGCCGTGGTTCGCGATACCCTTGAGTTCGGAGGCAAGACCAAGGCCCGCACCGATAGAAAGAGCCCCCCAAATGGCAGGCTTGAGCCCGGCAAGGCCCTTTTGCAGGGTCGCCACGCTGGCCCCAAGGTCCAGAACCTCTTTCGAAATCGCCGCAAGGACGCCAGAGACGCCATTTTCCGCCTTCAGGTGGATTGCGACTTCATAGACTTGGGCCATCTAGAAACCTGCGCTAAAGTGGGGAATTCATGGAGACTGACGGCTATGCGCTTATGGTTTAGCGGCCCAAGGATAATGGGGATCAGAACCGGCGTGAGCTTCGGTCCGGAGGATTGGCGAGCGATGAACCCGCCGACTGACCCGGCCATAAGCGGGAAGCTCGACGGTGCATTCGTCTATGTCATCACCGGGCAGCACGGGAAATCCAAGATTGGTGTGTCTGGGAACCCGATTGCTCGTCTGGCTCAACTTCAAACAGGGTCGCCAGACGCCCTTGCACTAGCGTTTATCGGGGCGACGAACGGCGGCGGATACCGGGTCGAGGCAGAAGCCAAGCGCATCTTGGCGAAACAGTCGCTTGCGACCGATGAATGGTTCGACGTTCAACCGGAACTTGCGATTTCGGTCGTCATGGGAGCGGCTGTGAAGGTCAAGGAGCCCGTCGCGGTCGTCTCAGCATCTCAGGTGCCGACAATCATTCGCGCTTGCCTCAGCGCGCCGGGGACGGCCGCTGCCAAGCCATCTGCGGTCCCATATATTGCCGCCACCGCATTGATGATGGCCTCATTGGCATTCATTATCGGGAAGCTAACCGGCGGGAACTTCTTGCCCCCTGCTATAGGCGTCTCGATTGGATATGCGATTGCCTTGGCCGTGTATTTCAAGGTCCGGTGATCGACTTCAAAGCGCCGTTGGCAATCATGTCGGCGGCCTTCTGGCCATCATGTGCCACTGCCCCGCCGAGGAACGGACGCGCCGGGATTTTTGAAGTCCCAAACTCATGCCACGTTGCCTTCTTGTTGTCCGACCCGACATAGCCTTCATGCCGGTCTGAATTGTGAGTGATGGACGCCTTCAACTCGCCAGTATCCAGCAGTGGCGTGTCGCCATGCTTCGCAACGGCTGCCGGGCCCAGGGGCGCCCATCCGAACTTGTATGTTCCAATCGCATCCTTGGCCGAATTCTCAAGGACGACGCAGGCCTTTTCCATGCTATCGCCCAGGTGCTTTTCGCAGGCGATGGAAGCGGCCATCATCTTGGCAGCAAATGTCGCAAGGTCCATGAGATTAATCCCGCTTGTTCCAGCGCATATTGCCCCAATTCCACTCGCCGCCCTCAAACTCACCAAAGACGATCACAGCGGCCTTGCGCATCATTGTGGGCATGGACATCGCTAGGTCCGGGTCCATGCCGTTTTTTATGAGCCACAGAACTTCAATAAATTCCGGGCTCTGAGCTAGTTTTTTATTTCATCCGTGGCAGGACCCGCATCAACTTCATATGACGTGAAGCGGTTCATGCCCTCGGTGGCTGCCGTCACACCATGGAAGTCAAGCTGGGCCATCAAGGCCTCAAGTTGTGATCTGGTACGGGGACGCGAAATAGGCTGCCCGTCGATCTCCACGACCGACGATGACATGAGAGCCTGACGCAACGCGACCGCGTTCTGTGCGTCATCCCCTAACATGCAAGTGACGTGATGGGTGTCGAGGAAATTCAGCTTCTTAACGCCAATGATGCGTCCGGCTGCATCCTTCACCTTTTCAATGCGGGTTGCATCCGCCTTGATCCGTTCCGCCAGCGACATCTCTGCCGGGGCGGCCTGCGGCTGATGCGCAGCCTGCACGTTCGATACTTTCGCCATTCTAGTCTCCATCGGCGCCGGCCTGCCAAGGCCCGAACGCGCACGGGTGGTCGGAAACGACCGCCGGGCCGATGAAGCCCTTAGAGGTCGCGTTGGCCGCTGGCAGGCGGCTTAGATAATCAGACGACCTTGATCATCGTCGAGGCAACCCAGTCGATCTTCATCGACACCTTGTCCTGCGCCTTCCACTGGCCCTTCTGAGCCAGCTTGAACGCCACCTTCTCGTAACGGTACTGCGAGAGGGTGCCGTTCTGCTCGGTGATCGTCTCGGTGATCGTGCCGGTCAGCAGGTTCGAGCCGTTCCAGTAGAGCGCCTCGTTGCGGGCGAAGAAGTCGTCGATGGACGAATCCCGGCGATCAAACTCAATAGAGCCCTTCCATCCGGTCGGAAGCTCGGCATAGAGCGGCGGGGAATTCAGAGGCTCGGACACGATCTGCTTGGTGTTCGGCTCAGAATTAAAGCCGGTCGCGGCAGGCCACGAAACGATCTGGCCGGTGACGGGATCGGTCACATCGACCGCAACGTCATGGCCAATGGAAAAGCCATTCAAGGGCATGGGAATGCTCCAACGAAAAAAGGCCCCCGCGAGGGAGCCTTTGAGAGAAGTTCAGGGTGAGGGATCAGACCGGAGGCGTGTTCGAGATCGTGACGCTTGCGCCGCCTTCGAGGTTCACGACGAAATAGCGCACGATGCCCAGATAGATCGCCTTGACGTAGGCGTACTGGTAACCAAGCGCCGTGGTGGCCTGCGAGTTGTTCGAGCCATCAAGGATGACCTGATAGGCCTGCGACCCATCCGCCGTGCCGATGATGCCGTTCTTCTGCGCGAGCGAAAGGAATTCCATCAAGGCAACGCGAGCCTGACGACGCTCGTCAGGGGTCTGCGTCTTGCCGATGTACTGACCGGCGATGACTTCGATGGACTTGGCGAGGAAGTAGGTGACGCGGGGATACTCGTCACCGAAGATGACCGGGTTCGAGGACGTGTTGATGCCCAGCCGCGCGGCGAAGTAGTTGCCGCCGGGCGACTGGTTGGTGATGACGTCCATGCGGGCCGCTGCGAGCGCCTGCCAGTCGGCATAGGAGTAGGTCTTGCCGAGGATCGAGGACTGCGTGCCAACGATGCCGTTGATCGGCTTGTTGAGGGTGTTCTGCTCAGGGGATAGCGCACCCAGCTTGCCGAGGATGACGCCGGCAGGTGCAGAAACGCGCTGCGAGATGTTGTTGATTGTGTCAGCCCAGACGATCCAGTCACCGAAAACGGCCTTGATCGTGAAGCTGTCCACGCCAGCGGTGTTGAGGGTGGTCGAGGCATTGGTGATCGTGTCGCCCGAGGGGGACGACCAGATCGGATAGGCGCCGATGTCGAGGCCGAAAGCCACCATCGCGCCAAGCGCCGCAGTGTCGGACAGGTCGGCAATTGCGAACTGCGAGACGCGGGCGCCGCGCAGGGCATACATGCCGGTGCGTGGAACGCTGTCCTGCCCGAGAAGCATCGTCGTGGTGACGCTGGACGCGCCGTCGGTGCCGCTCGAGAAGGTATAGGTTGCAGAGATCGGTGCGTTGGTGTTCGCACCGGCCGAGGCCACCAGAAGATTGGACGGTCCGCGTGTGCCCGACAGTCCGCTGTTGATGGCTGCGGCGATGGCAACCCATAGGGCATTGCCCGTCAGGCCAGAGCCGATGTTGTCATAGACCTCGGGAAGGAAGCCCGGCAGGGATGCAACGAGCTTCCATGTGCCGCTTTGCGTGCCGGCCGAGATGATGGCCTTGAGGCTGTTGCCCAGAGCGCCGGTGTACTTGCCAGTGAGGGTGAGGCCGGTGGCAGTTGCCACGCCACCCGACAGGGTCGCGCCGGAGACAGCGAGGACGGTCGCTACCTTGGCCAGCGGGAAGCTGTTGCCAGCGGTGCCGAAGGTCTTGAAGGTGACCGTGATGACGTTGGCCGAAGTCAGTGCGTAGGAGCACTGCACAAGCTGCGCGTCTGCCGATGCCTGGAGGAAGGCAAGAGTTGCGGCAATGGTTGCCGACTGTGACGCGCCGATATTGATCTGGTTGCCGGTGGCGCCCGACGCTTTGAAGGTCACCGTCGTGGTGCCAATCGTGAAGGTGTCGTTTGCGGTCGGGTTGCCCGAGAAAGTGATCGTGCCGCTGGCATAGGCGCCGGTTGCGACCGTCGAAGTTGCGGCCACGTCGGTGCCGTCAGTGACGCGCACGCCTGCGTGGTATCCAGCGCCCTGCATGGACGCGAGGATGACCTGCGAGCCCATGTCGCCCGTGCGGTTGATCGTCGGCCCGAAGATCTGGGCGAACTGCGGATAGCCGCCGAACACCTGCGGGACGCCAACAGGCCCCCAGGTTGCAGTCCCGACGTGGCCGCAAACATTGGTGGAGACACCACCAAAGAGGAACTGCGGGGGGACAATCTGGACGAGCGGCTGTGGGACGCTCAACGCCGAAACGTTGACAGCGCCAAGCTGTGAGATGGGCATGTTGAGCAGTCCTTCAAAAGAAAAAGGGCCCGCTTTCGCGAGCCCTTGCCGGGTAGGTCAGTGATGGGTGGGTGGCTTACTTGGTGAGGTCATCACCGAAGCGAACGAACTTCACAGGCTCCGGAGCGGGCTCCGGTTCGCCTTCGACAATCACCGGCACGACGCTCGGACGGTGAGATGCAAGGAACTGATCGACCTGATCTGCATCGGTGATGCGGTCGCCAATGCTGAACGAGCCGAACGCGCTCGTGACAACGAGATGCTTCGCCATGATTTGCCTCATTGAGTGAGTGTGACGGTCGGGCCAAGGTCGCCGGCCGAATTCTTGCCTTGTGTCTGAGTGACGGGCGCGGTGATCGGGTAGCCGGTCGAAACCTGCGTCGTCGCGTATTCGACCCAATAGAAGAGATCGCGCCGGTAGAGGTTCGCGCGTTCCATCTGGTCGGTATCGTTCTGGCCTCGGTATTTCATCCATGCCTTTGTGAGGTCGGGCATGGTGAGGAAGTCGGTCGATGCGAGCGCCACGTCGATCAGATTGGCAGTCGTGGACCGCAGCGAGGGCGAAGGCGCCCACACGATGATCTGGAAGCCCCTGTTCTGGCGCTTCAACTCGCGAATGATGGTCCCGGCAGCAGCAACGCGCGCCGTGACGCGGCCTTCTGCCTTGACGGGGACGGTGATGACCGCCCCGGATGATGTCGTGCCCGTCCAGTCCACGACCACGAGCGCCGTCAGGGCCGTGGCAATGGTGGTCAGCGTGTCATTGACAAGGGCCGCATAGGAATAGGCCTTGTTGCCCACGATGAGGGTCACATACTGGCCTGCTGTGACCGTGCCTGCGATGGTGATGGTGCGCGCTGCGACGGTGGCCGTCAGAGTTGCTGTCCCGAGCGTCTGGTCTTCCCAGTTCTGCGGGTATCGCGTCGTCACCTGTTCCATGTTCGGCTGGGCATAGACCGTGACCGTCACCTCGCCCGCGACGAGTGCCGCGTCGAGCTGCGTCGAGTTGGGCCAGCCAGGGGCGATGTAGCAGCCGACGCCGATGGTCGAGGCCTGTCCTGTCCCGTTCGGATAGATCGCGCCTGCAATCAGGGTGGCGAGGGCTGTTTCAACGTCGGAAAGGTCACACAAATTCAACCCCTCGCGAATTCGCCGTGGAACCGATCTGCCCCTACGACATATGCGGCGTGAGCGTCTTCCGGGGTTGGGTACAGGCCCAACGAGATGCTTTTGCCTTCATGCTGGATGCGGGCTCTGTATCGTCCGCTCTGCTTGTGAAGGTGGACGCCCTTGAACCCCGATTTGTTGCTCGACTTCATCGGGCCGTTGCGGGAGTTTTCGATATGTTGCGCAGACCGAAGGTTTTCCCAGCTATTGTTGCTCTTGTTTAGGTCACGGTGGTCGACTTCGGCTTCGGGCCATTCACCCGTCATATACAGCCATGCAAGCCGGTGAGCGCCGACCAAGCGGTTCTTGATCCTGATGCTGTGGTAGGCGTCAGACAAATACCCTGCGATCTTGCCGGCGTGTTTGGAATTCCAGTTTTCGCAAATATGCTTCGCCGTCCTGCGCTTAGATGGCACAAAAGCATCAGGAGCGCGGGCCTTCCATCTAAACTCGCCTGTTTTTGGGTCATAACTTACCAATTCGCGAAGCTTGTCTGCTGTCAGGTCGGCCATCAGGTCACCGCCTGCACTGCGTCAATGCGCCATCCGAGGTCCTGCAATTCAGCGACCTGAACGATGAACCTGTTCGAGATGTCGTCGGTGATGATCGTACCGGGGCGCAGATAAACGCCGGTGACGAATGGCAACATGATGCGATAGGAGCCATATCCAGCATCAGCCGGAAGGGTCTGGTCACGCACGCCACGCGCGCCCATAAGGACGCTGGCAGGCCAGCCAGACATGATCAGCGTGCCATTGCCCGGCGTCGTGCCTGCGTAGCCGTTCAGCCCATGCGAGAGCGCAGGGCCCGGCTGATAGACGCTGACGGTCCGATTGCACTGGACGGCCAGCGGCGGCATCGAGGGCGGGACAGAGGCGATGAAAAAGGGGCCGTAAACGTCGTTCGGGTTGTTCAGATAGTCGAACGCCTGGATCTGGGCCGCGTCCACCATCGCGTGAAATAGCGGCTGTTTGTGATCTGACGGCTGCGAGAAGTCGAAGTTCGATGCCCCGTGGCGCGTGAACGCTGCCGGCAGGGTTGTGACCTTGTTGAAGGTGTTCAGGGGATCGAAAGCCCCATCAGGGCGATAGAGGTCGAAGGGAACGCCAATGCGCTTGGCGGCCTTGGCGAACCCGCCGAAGACCTTGGTTTGAAGGCGGGCGCCGTCCATTTATCAGCCCCGCGAAATTGAGAAGCCACCGTTGCCAAGTGTCGGGCTCGGGTTGACGCCGATGAATTCGCACATGCGACGGCGCCATAGGTTCAAGAGACCCATGCGGTCTGAAACTTCATTGGCATTGTGAACCCAGACAGAGGCCTGTGCCGTGTCGAGGTTGTCACTTGCCGAGCTGACCGCCGCCTCGAGAGTGGCAATCGTGGACAGGTAGCTGATGACCTGCGCTTCCTCGACCGCCGACAATGAAGTCAGCCGCTTGTGAAGCGACATTTGCAGCATCCCATAGCGCAGATAGACCGTGTCCTGGTCGTCTGTGATGGTCATGGTGGTGCCGGCGACGGGGTATCCCGCGTGCCTGCGCACGTCCATGAGCTGCTGGTCGGTGAGCGCCATCGGGTGTCAGCCTCAGTCCTTCTTGCGCTTGGCGGCAGGCGCAGCGTCTTCCTTCGGCTCTTCGTAAAGCTCGTGACCGTCGTGCAGATCGTCCTCGTTGATGACGATGTAGCCGTTCGGGTTTTCGTCGGTGATCGGGGAGACCACGCGGACGGTCTTGGGATGTTCGGACATGCGGAACTCCGGAAATAGAAAAGGGCGGAGCCGAAGCCCCGCCCTCTGAAATCAGCCCAACAGGACGCCGATGTGGTTCGGCTTGATGGCCTGGTAGCCCCAAGCGAGACGCACATGATAAACAAGCTGCAAGAACTGCCGATACACGGCAACGTCGAAGGTGATGCCCGACTTGGGATCGGTTACCGTCATCACGTCGTCTGCCATATCCATTGCGCGCCCATCGGGGCCAATCGGCATGGCCGGCGGGCGGGTGACGAGCTGGACAGCCGAGCGGCTGAAGGCGAGGTTCGGGGTTGCCGTGTTGCCGACAGTGACGTTCGTTGCCGAGGTCGGAATCGCCACCAGAAGGCCGGGGGCTGCGATGGTGATCGCGCCGGGGGCTGCGATGCCGCCGGTCACGACGTACTTGTTGGTGTCACCAGCGAAGGTCACCGTGTCGCCGGCGAGGATCGTGCCCGTGCCGGTGATGAGGGTGATCGAGGTGGCGCCAACGGCATAGCCGGCGGTGTTGGTGGTGTAGGACGCACCAGTGCCCTTAGTGACGGCAGTGATGGCCGCAGAGTTGCGGATGTCCATGCCTTCGAGGCGACCGATGATGCCTTCGCGCAGGAGCTGCTCGGTGCCGGCTTCGTTCACCTTGAACAGGACGTTCTGCTTGCCGCGCAGGTTGGCCATCATGGCCGATCCACCGACGAGCTGAAGGTCACCCTGCGGCGCACCGTTGTCATCGAGGATCTTGCGAACCTGAGCGATGTCGGAGAGATCGCCAGCCGTGCCGAAAGGCGCGGTGCCGGCCGTACCATAGCCGCGCGAGGCGTTCTGGTAGGTCGTGGTGAACAGATCGACCTCGATGAGGTTGACCAGCGTGCGGAACGCCTGGGAGAACTGGTTCACGAGGATGCCGTGATAGTTGCCCGCGTTGATGAGGCCCTTCTGCTCTTCACCGTTCCAACGGATCGGAACGTGCTTCGAACGGGAGATGGTCATCGTGGTGTTGGTGACGGTCTGGTCGCCCGTGTTCGGGGCGGTAACGCCTGCGGTATTGTCCGCAGCGGCAACGGCCGGAGCAATCGGGACCATGATCGTCTGGTTCAGCGCAGCGCGCTCGGCAGACGAGTTACGCGAAACGGCGGGGATGAAACCGACCATTTCACGGGAAACAATGTCGAGGGCTTCATAGATGGTGGGCGTAAGGCCCGTAAGCGTGTTGCTCATGGTTCTATTCCTGAGATGAAGGGATTGCGATTTCGGTCATCCAACCGAGAGCGCCTTCCCTCATCCGAGGTCCGGCAGTGCGGCGCAGGTGTCGTATGTTCATCGCCACGCGCTGCGCCGCAGGCATGGGTGATGTATTGTTTCCTCAGTCTACGAGGGTGACTTCGCCCTTACCCGCTGCCAGTGCGGTCTCGCGCTGCTTCATCGGATCAAGCTTGTCGAATTCTGTGCGGGTCACCGTGCGCTTGCCGCCGGTATTGCCGCTTCCGTTGGAACCTCCACCAGATGCGCCAGTGCCCTTCAGGATATGATCCTTGTAGGGGTATTGGTCGATCAACAGCTCAAGAGCTTCATCGAAGCTGGCAAGCGCGCCGGGGTTGGATCGGGAATAGAGTTTGTTGCCGTTCGCGTCATAGGCAACGATGTCGTTGCCCTCGACCTTGAAGTTCTCACCAAAGCGCGCCTGCACCATGTCGGCAGGGATCGCGAGCTTTTCACCGATCATCTTCGACCGGGCGAAGCTGCCGCCGACCTTTTCCTGCACCAGGGCAGACTTGAACTGATCGCGCTCGGCAATGACCGGCGCATACTTTTCCTCGACGGCCTTGATTGCCTCGGCCTTCACCCGATCAACTTCGCCAGCATCAACCAGCTTCTTGTCATCGAGGTTCTTGACCGTGTTCAGGGCCTTCAATGCGGCTGCCGGATCGGCAATGCCCTCGAAGGCCTTGAGCTGTGCGAGGGCTGTTTCCTTGGCTTCACGGTGGCCCTTGGCCTCGCCGTTCAGTCGGGAAATCGTCGCGACAGTCGCGGCGGCATCGAATGGGATCTCTTTTCCGTCGGGGTGGACGAATACCGGATTGCCGTCCTGAACCTCGGCGTAGGTCTTGCCTTCAATGGTGAGTGTTTTCAGTTTCATGTGAGGTCATCCGACCGTTATTGGCGCATCCGCGCCGTGGCTCCGGCCTGCATCCGCAGAACCGGCAAGTGAGGACCGCTTATGCGGGCCCCGGTGAGCTTTTCGCCTGCTGCTCTTTGGCGCGGGCGGCTCGTTTTGCGTCGATGCGCGGGATTTCATCTTCCCATTTCGTGTCGGCGGGGATGATGTCCATGCGCTTCAATTGGGTGTGGACCGTTTCCGGAGAAACATGGTCGCTATCGGCGGCCCGCAAGAGCAGATCGCCAGATTTTTCGGACAGGTTCGCAGAGCCGAAGTCCTTATAAAGCTCGACCTCGGCGTCGAACTTCTGCCCCATGAACTCGCCAAGCAATTCGAGGCATTCCTC
The DNA here is from genome assembly GCA_903889985.1 of uncultured Hyphomicrobiales bacterium. Taxonomy (GTDB): domain Bacteria; phylum Pseudomonadota; class Alphaproteobacteria; order Rhizobiales; family Beijerinckiaceae; genus Terripilifer. The sequence continues at coordinate 33,801 of CAISZN010000249.1, forward strand.
GATGCTTTCCTCGAAGTCTTCCGCGATTTGTTGCAGCGTCGAGCGGTTGCCCTCGTTGTCAGACGAGATCTGCGTGGCCGTGGTCACCGAAGGGCGCTGGATCAGCAGCTCGGCGCCGGTCTGGCGCATCCGGTCTTCGAGATCTAGGACAGACTGACGCCCGGCCTCGATGGCCGCGCCGCTATGCTCGACGAACTTGAGGTCTGAATCCTTGTTCGTGGACCGGGCGGCGGATGCCGCACCCACGACTAGGTTGTCACTATCCCCGAAGCCCTTGGCAAAGAGGATCGGCACGCGGGCGACATGCAGGATGTTCTGCTGGTCGCTTGACGACTGCCAATGCTCGACGTTCTGATAGGCCAGATCAAGGAGCGGCGGCTTGCCAACGCCAAACCCGGCCTTGATGCCGTAGAAAAAGACGAAGGGGACCTTCTTGAGTGAAGTGCGGCCCTCTTCGAACATGAACCATTCGAGGGCGCCCACGCTCGACGTACGCTGACGCCAAACTGACCAGCGGCCGGGCTCTAGGACGCGAACTTGCCGGACTTCCTTCTGGCCCCATGGGCCATCGTCTTCCTTGACGACTTCGAGCAAGCGAAGCTGTGCCAGGATAGCACCATCGCCACCCTCGGCAACGCGCCAGCCAAGGATTGACGAGGCGGTATATTGCGTCAGGTAGGGGCGGATGCCCGCTGCCTTCTCCTGCGCCTTGGTCTTGATGCCGCGCCCGCGCTTGGGGCTGTCCACGAGGACGCCCATCAGGCCGTATTGCAGGCAGTTGACCATGACCTGCGCCATGAATGGTTGCAGGTCGGTACGATAGCGGTCGATGTCTTCGAACAGGTCTTGGACTTCGGCCGGCGTGTTGTCGCCAATCGTCATGGGCCGTGAGAATGGCTTGGCGGCCATCACGGCGGTTGTGCGGCTGAACGCGGGGAAGAGGACGGCAGATTTGAGCCGGGCCTTGTAGCTATCCTCGTGCTCGGAAGGGAACTTGGGCAGGAATTGCTCGCCAGCGGCGCGCATGGCGCCAGAACCGGCCACAAGCGCGTCGATCATGGGCCATGGCTGGCTCATGGCCGCGACTAGCGGCGACTTGCTGTCAACCTCGAATTGCAGCGCCATGGTGCCTCAGAGCCGGAGCGGTGTGACGGAGGACGAGATCGCCCGGCGGAGGCTTTCGAGAGCATACCGGAGGGCGTCAATCGTGTGGTTTTTCTTGTCCTCTAGGACAGGAAGAACCTCGCCCGTCAGCTTGTCCGTCTTGAATGAATAGAGGGCCAGCTCGTCTATGACGTGCCGGCAGCGGGGGTGTACCTTGATGTCGTAGCTCTTGAGGAACTCGATGCCGTCCATGACGGATGACGGGCCCTTGAGAGCTGGCACGATCCTTGGGAAGCCGTGCCGTTGCATGTAGTCGATGGTTTCAGGCCGGGCGCTGTCGGCAGTGATCTGCCAGGCTTGCGGGTTCCAGTCTTTGAGGCCTTCGGGCGACTTGGCGAACAGGTCAGGGGTGCGGTCGATCTCGCATCCGACCTTGTACACCTCGCCGTCAACGTAGAGCGTGCGATCCTTGATCCAGCATCGGATCAGGACGGTCGGGTCGATAGAGAAGCCCCAGTCGGCGCCGAAGTAGAAGCGGGCATCGGCTGGGGTGGTAAACTCTTCCACAGCCCAATTCCGGAAGACGCGGGCTTCTGAATTGCGCTGATACTCGCCAAGCCAGACGTGGGCATATTTGTCAGGATCGCGGGCCCTGTCGCGCTCCATGTCTTTTTGGAGCGACGTGCCGGAGAACCATGGGTTGTCGAAGTAATTGACCTTCCGGCAGATGAAGTCGGGGTCGCCTTCATTATCCCGAAAGAGCTTATCGACTGGGTCCTTTTCCTTTTCCGGGTTCCATGAGAACCACATTTCGGCGTCAGCCGCGCGAAATGTAGGCGTGACCAGATTGAGCGACCGCTGCGAGACGCTTTGGGCCTCATCGGTCCAGAGTCGGTTGAACCCTTCGAGCGATTTTATGGAATTCGTCGTGTGCTTTTGAAGGCCCCGGAAAATGATCAGGCTGTCATGTGGCCCGGTGATTTCGCGCTCGGTGATGCGGAACAGATGCCCGACGCCGTGCTGGGCGATCTTGTCCTCAATGAGTTGCTTCGAGGATTCATCAATCGAGTTCAGGACTTCGCGGGCGCATACCGCCCGGACGTGGCCCGCCAGGATATGCTCGACTAGGAGTTCTCCGAAGAAGTGCGTCTTGCCGGAGCCTCGGCCACCATAGGCACCCTTGTATCGGGCTGGGCGCAGGAATGGCAGGAACGCTCTAGGCGTCTGGATTTGCAGGGTCGATGATGACACGCTCGATCCTGTGGACATGCTGCATCGGGCCGCCGTCCGGGCCTGCGGTCTTGTCGATGATCAGTCCGAGGACTTTTGCCTTGCCCATAGTTGCGGCGACTGCGGCGGATGCAGAATTGGATTGGCGGGCGAAGGCCCGGTCTTCATCGAGCTGCCTAGCGATGTCAGAGACGGTCACAGCGGCCTTCTCTGCCGCCTTACTCAAAATCTCCTCAATTCTACTCCGGACGCGCTCATTTGCGCTCAACCGGGCGGCGTTTGAACGGTGTTCGCTGTATCCTGCAATGACATAGGCCTCATCGGCCGTTTTGCCCTTGGCAAGCTCCTGAGCGAACCGTTCGTGTTTGGAATTGAGGATCACTGCCATGACTGGTCATCGGTGAAGGCTGCGAGGATAGCCGCAGCGAGGAAGGCGAGGGCTTTAGCCACCATTCCGCAGTGCATCCGTGCGGAATGGGGCCAGCCGGGCGTCTGCTGCCTCTAGGGCGGCTTGCAGCGCCGGATTGGGTTCGGTCACGAGACCGAAGGTGTTTGGGATCTGCTTGGCGACAGCGCGGCGGACAAGGTCGTGGGATGAGACCAGCCGTGGGCGCACCGGGTTACAGCGGAAGCAGGTGCAGGCGTCTTGGTGTTCGTCCTGCATGGGGTCAGTCCTTGACGATGCGCTTCCATCTTTTCCGGCAGGATGGCTCGGAGCATTGGACTTTGGCGCTTGCCTCGCCTTGGCGGCGGATGACGAAGACGGGCTTTTGCTCAGGGCAGATGCAGGGCGTGGATGCGATGGCGGTGTCTGAGGGCGTTGGGACGACCTGTGGCCTTGGGAGCATCGGGTTATCCCGCGATCAGGATCAGGGAGGCCCAAATGAGGGCGAAGATGATGAAAAGCGTAGCGAGGCCGCGTGCGGCTTCAGGGTCGAGGTCCATGGGTATCAGCCGTCCGGTTGAGGGGCCCGGCATCTAGCGCCCGGCGCGTCCGCGAGGCGCGTCACTGGTCAGCCCAGCGGCTGAAACGGTATTCAGGCGAGGGAAGCCTCGACCTCACGATATGGGACGCGGAGCTGGGCCGCGATGGCCGTCCGGGTTACCCCTCGCGCGTGCAGGCGACGGACTTCCGCCCGGCTTTCCTCGGAGATGATGATGGCCCGAGGCGTTGGCGCCCGAACCGCCGATTTCCGCCAGCTTTCGTGCTTCGAGTGAGCGCCCATGGTGCCCCGCTGAAACGAAAAAGCGCCCGAGAGGTGGTCCCTCCGGGCGCAATTCTGATAGTACGATCTCTGACGACGATGCCTAGACGCTCAAAATGATCAAGCCATTTTATTGAGCCTACCATCCAGTTTTCCAAGCTCGGTGGAAATGATCCACAGCCCGTTGAGGACCCGAGGCACGTCGGCGTGGGGGGCTTCAAGCTCATCGAGGACAAGCAAGCTGATCCAGATCCACCCCGCGACCCCAACTTCGACCTCGATGCGCCGGCGGATGGTTTCGTCCTGCTTGCGCCAAGCGGCTAGGGCGGCCATGGACGGCCCTTCCCCGGTTCCGGGCGTCTCGGGTGGTGCATTGTGGACTTGGGCGCCCCAGCCCGCCCGCCACTTGTTTACGATGCCCAAATAGGAGATGGCCGCCCCATAGTAGATTTCCCGGCGGGCCTTGTCCTGCATGTTGCGGAGCAGGAACCGGCCGATAGGGCTTTCGATCATCTTGCTTTCGGCGTCGTTCATCTTTGAGGTGCCCAGGAACTCCCTGCGATGGGGCTGGGACTGGACGATTGACATCACATCGTCCTGCTTCTCCCGCTCCATGGCGTTGAGTGCCGCGACGACGTTCGGGTTCTTGTTCGGGCGGTGAATGCGGCCGTTGGGTTCACGAATGCCGGGCTTGCGCTTGGGACCGGGTGCCATGGGGTTCTCCCGCGATGATAGGTGGAACGCAAAAACACCGGACAACGCGGGCATCCCCGTCCGGTAAAACGCCATGATCTCTAAATGTGAGGATCAGCGACCAAACCGCGCCCGCGCCTCCTGGAGCTTTACCATCGCCGTCAGAAGGTCGTCCTTGACTTTGGTGTATCCATTTCCGGCTGCGGCAACGATTTCACTTGCTTGGCGATAGGCATCTGAAAGCCTGTTTTCGATTACTTCGGCAGCCTTGATTGCAACCTCAGCCTGCTTCACCGCATCGGCCATTTCGCTGTCAAAAGCTGGCCCGAAAATTTCTTCACGAAGCTTAGACACCCATGCGCGCGGAACACCCAAGTCTTTAGCCACCCGCTCGTCAGACCATCCCTTATCGTACCCGGTCCGCTCGTCGATATAGATCTCGTTCAGCTTGGCGACGACGATCCGGCTATCTTCCCGGCTCATTTCACGAGGAGGTTCGGCGGTGACCTTTGGGGCTTGCTCTGGGGTCATGATGATCAATCCTGCTTTACTGAATGCACCAGCAATCGGTTCAACTTTGCGCTTGCTGGCCTTTTTTATGCAGGCCGGGCACAAGTCCCCTTTTGGCGATGTCCCGACTTCCCATCCCCTCTCTGTGAACTTCTTGCGCACCATTTCTGGCGGGAGGTTGCCAGCGTGCCCCGCTGCAACAACGGAATCTGCGGTGCGGCACATTGAGCACTTCAGTTCATAACCGGGCTTTTTTGCGCCTGGCCCGTAGCCAACTCCTGTGCGATCAAAAAAACGTGCCATGATTGCGCCCTCTTTTTTTAATTGAAAATTCATGCGGCCACCCCTTCCCGCCTGCGATAGAACCCGAGCTTGCCCGTTGACGGATGCTTGCAGACCAACTGCCGGGTGAGAGACCCTTTGGGGCCATCCATAGCCTGCGTAAACTCTTCTGTGCCTTCCTCGATAAATGTTAGCCCAGTTGCCGGTTTCTCGCCGGTATCCGCGTGACGGGTGGGGTCTTGGATGATCTTCGCCATGAATGCCCACACGCGGGGCGGTTGCTGGCCACGTTCGCGCATCAGCTTGGCCTGCGTCCGCATCAGCGGCAGGATGCGATCATCAAGATCGACGCCAGACTGGACGAGATCCACGATTGCGCTGATGCCATCGGTCGCCTGCCAGCCGGTGGCTTCCCGGCATCGCCGTTCCAATTCCAAAACATCGAATGCAGTCGCCGCCGCAGGATCGTAGGGCGGCGGCGGATTATCTTTCTTTAAGGATATGTCCCGTCCCGTCCCGTCCCGTCTATGGGACCTCGTTACGTCGCACGTCTCGTCATCGTTACGGTCATCGTTACGGTCGTCTGACGGTGACGTTGGTGGATCGTCATGATGTGGCTTTTTACGGCGGGCCTCCGTCGCCTTAGCGGTTCGCTCCTTGCGCTCGGCCTTGCGCTGGGCAGCGCGCAGGACGTCTTCGCAGAGCGTCTTGTGATACAAACGGCCGTCCGAGCATTCAACAAAGCCGCGCATGGCCATTGCCCGGACCTTCTTCCACTTCGCTCCTGCGCCTGAGAAGGCCGCCAGCACCTTGTCATCGTTTGGGAGCGATCCAGGTGGCGTTTGGGTCCAGGCGCGGCACCAGAGCGACATCGCAGCCTTGAATTCGTCGCCTGACGAAACGGCCCACAGTTCAGACGAGAGTAGCTGCTGCACGTTCATCATGAAGCAGTCAAATCCACTGATGTCGGTATCAGCGGGAACAAATGGGTCTGGCTTGCTCATGCCGCTGCCTTCCTTTCCATCGCCGCGACCACCCAAAGAGTGACCGCGAGCTTCATCTGGTATCTTTCAATCTCATGGTCAGGGCGCCTCTTCGGCCCGGACGAAAAGCGGTTGAGCCAATCCTAAAAACCAAGCGCAATCAGGCGCATTTCCGTGATCGCGATCTCTAGGGTGATTGGCCCGGCCATGGTTACGCGGCCGTATCAGCCGCGCGTGGACGGCGGATCGTTCCACGGCAGCACTCGGCAGCAAGGTACTTGTTGAACGGTGTCGGCTGGACCTTGCCCTCTTTCAGAAGGCGCTCGTGCTTCGCGGCACCGTGAATGATGGTCGAGTGATCACGACCCCCACATTGCCGACCGATCTCTGGGTACGAATACCGGCCCAGTCCTTTCAGCAGATGATAAGTCTCATGTCTGGCCTGGACGAAGATTTGGCTACGACGAGGGCCTATCAGGTCATCCTTTTTTATATTCCGAAGGGCACAGATGTATTTGATGATCTCGCGGACGTTCATCTCATTGAACGATTCCGGCACGAAATGTGCCTCGCCATCCGGCGCGAACTCTGATGCCACGAAAAGGAAGTCCCGCACCCGAGGGGATACCGTTCCTTTCGGCGCACCTATGACCTGCGTCTGTTCCTGCGGAACACCTATGTTGCGAAACACCGGCTCGCTGAAATTGACCGCTGGGCCGTTGTCAACCTTTGCGGGGCGATCTGGCACCTGCCGGACATCCCTGGCGGCGGCGGCCATACGCTCCCGGCGTTCCTTGGCCCTCTGCTGCCAATTGTCCGGCGTCCACCCGTCGTTGATTGCCTCAACCATGCTCATGATTATTCCCCCTTGACGCTTCACGAATGGAACTTAGGACGTTGTAAACGGTTGATTCCCTGACGCCGACAAAGCGGGAAATCTCAATAGTGTCGTACCTGCGCCGCCACATGGATCGGATGGTGATGACCTGCTGTTCGGTGAGGTAAGGAAAAGGATTGGAAGGAACTGCGGCGAGGCTCATGCGTCCCTCCAGCAATGCGGGGCCTGCATCAGCACAGACCAGTGCGAGTGGGGCGGTGACAATGGACTTACGACCCACCATCCAGCACGATGCCATCGGTCAATGTCTTGATGGCGAATGAAACGATAAATGCCATCCATCATGCGAAGGCCCTCGCAACAGCAGATTGGCCAAGGGGGGTGTCCGCCAAGTCACCAAGCTGTTTCAAATAGACTTCTAAAAGTTGTTCTTCCTCTATGCGCTTCTGCCGGTCCATGCGGCGCATCGAAACGACCTTGCGCATAATCTTAGTGTCGTACCCAAAGGCCTTTGCCTCAGCAAAGACCTCCTTAATATCATCTGCGATGCCGCGCTTTTCCTCTTCGAGGCGCTCGATGCGTTCGATAAAAGCTCTTAGCTGACTATTATTTTTGATCTCTGGCATCCTCGCCTCCTACTTAATCCACGGGGCAACCCACCCGGCAAAATCAGCTAAGTGATGCGTTGCCCGAATTATTCGGCGAGCAATGTATGTCCTCGCCCGCCTGCCCCATGCGCGCGATATGCGCTTCGAGTTGTTCCAACCTTGCGCGAAGCTCTGCATATTCTGACTTGGCCTCTTCCTCTTGCTGAACACGCGCTACACGCCGCAGTTCATCGAGTTCTTCTGCCCATACATGGCAGCGATCCAATCCATAGAAGAGTTCGCGGACCCGGTTAAAAGAGAGCTTGCTCACGCGCATTGCCGCCCGGCGGATGCGCTCTTTGCTAGATCCTCTTTCGCCCGCTATGCCCTGCACGAGCATCTGGGCCTCGGCCAACGCGCTCATTGAACTGCTACGCTCCAACGACCTGTTGCACACTTGCAAACTCCTTCGTGGCTTACTCAGACACGAAGGAGACGCGCACTTACATGCAGGCACCAGACGAAGACGACTTCAGCACCATCGGCTTGGCAGCGTGGAAGGTGCTGAAGCTCGTCAACGCGAAAAGGAAAGGGCGGGAGGCGCGCGCGGCGAACGCACAGCCTCCCGCAGTTCCCGCCGATAGGGAGGAAAGAAACTCGGCGGAGATGAATTCAGATGCAGCAGCGGAAGTGTGCCCCCGCGAAACGCTGCGCGCAGGGCGGCGGGACTGAGTATTGCGTGTCCCGCCGCTCATTTTGCGGCCCCTTCGACAGAGGCAACAGGAGAAGTTAGGCTTTCCATGGGAATGATTAGGAAAGACTTGCCATGGAAGCCAAAGGAACCGCCCTCACTGCTGCACTGTTCTGCAAGGCCTACTTCTCGCTCTGCGAAAAGTTCATTGCGCTTGCGGAGCCGATCCCCGGCTTCCGAAACTACTTCGATGAGATAGCGGCGCAGATCATCCTTGAGATCAAAAATACGCCAATAGACGGAGCCACTTTCGAGGATGAAGCCGACAGTATCAGGAGCGCCGTCGAACAACTTGAGAAGCAGTTCAACCATTGGCGTGATCGGCTCACGGCTCTCAAAGATGGAGACCCGCCCATCAGTCTTGACGGAGATAATTGAATTGCGGCCGGTCACGCCGCCACCTCAGACTTGGAGGGGTGAGGTGCGTCGTCATCAAGGAAATCGTTTGGAGTAACTTGCCCATCCGTTTCACGGACAATCGACCGCATCTCAGCCGGGCGCGGCACACGTTCCCCGCGCACATAGCGCGTGACAGCGACTTGGCTTACCCCAATGCGACGAGCGAACTCCGCATGGGTAAGGTTGGTGTCTTTGATGAACTGAGCGAGCTTCATAATCCATGAAATACCAAAATGGATTTATTAATGCAAGATAAAAATACCAAAATGGATTTGGACGAGATGCGCCTTGTCATTTACCAAAATGGTATGAGCGCCTTGCGTACCCAAAGAAGGAAAATTGGGCTGAGCCAAAGTGATTTGGCTTTGCTTGTGGGCACGACCCAGCCTCAGATCATGCGTCTGGAAAATGGCGACCGGAAGTTTACCAAAGAGTGGGCTGAGCGTATTGCGCCTCACTTGAATGTAACTGCTCAAGAATTGTTATTTGAAGACATTCTGCCACAAGACAGCGAAAGCTTAGCCGGTGTAGTTAACCAGAACACTGAGATTACAAATCAACTTATTGACAAGCCTAAGCAATCTAACCCCAAATTAGACAAAACAAACGGCGCGTACCTGACACCGGCGGATCACATTCCGATTGCGGGGTCACGGTTAGCGCGCGACGTGCCAGTTTTAGGGGTGGCTGTGGGCGGAGAAGACGCGGACTTCAGTTTCAATGGTGACACCATAGATCAGGTGCGCCGCCCACCAGGCATTGCCGGTCAGAAGGGCGTCTATGCCCTTTACGTCGTCGGTACAAGCATGTCGCCCAAGTTTGAAGAGGGCGACCTGATTTATGTCAGCACCACCCGCCCCCCATCAATCGGGGATTGTGTAGTGATTGAGCTTTATCCCGAAAGCGACGACAAGCCCGGCAAAGGATTTGTAAAGCGTCTCAAATCACGGAATTCAGCAAAGGTCATTTGCGACCAGTTCAAGCCACCGAAAGAGATTACATTCAACAGAGAACGAGTGAAATCAATTCACCGCGTCATCCCGTGGAATGAGCTGCTAGGGGTGTGAGATTGGTGGCAAAATAGGAGGATCGTATGCACAAGATAGGAATGGCCGCCGTTGCTGTGTTCGCTTGGGCTGCGCAGCCGATCTCCGCAATGGCAGATGACTGGAAAGTTGTTTCGCTAGTGGACCTTACCATCGGCACCAAGAAGTATATGAACAAGCCCATCGAGGTTAAAAATCTCATGTGCTATTACGCCGATGTGGATGATTACCGATGCACTGGCCAAGGCGCTGGGGCCGTATTCTTCAAGTCGGTCGAAAATGATGATGCCAGATCTTTTTTGGAAGAT
>CAISZN010000250.1 GCA_903889985.1 uncultured Hyphomicrobiales bacterium
ACCGCCATGTCGTCGATGAAGGATTTGTCGATCTTGATCTCGTCGAAGGGGAACATCTTGAGATAGCTCAGCGATGAATAGCCCGTGCCGAAATCGTCGAGCGCAATGGCCAGGCCCAGGTCCCGCAGGGCATGAAGGGCGGCGAGCGCCCGCTTGCTGTCGGAGAGCAGAACGGATTCGGTGATCTCGAGCTTGAGGCGTCTTGCGGGAAACTGCGTGTCGGAGAGCACTTGCGCAATGGTCGTGGAGAGCGCCGACTGGCTGACCTGGATCGCAGACACATTGACTGCAACCTTTATATGCTCGGGCCAGCTCACCGCATCACGACAGGCCTGCCGCAGCACCCATTCACCAAGGCGATGGATGAGACCAGCCTCTTCTGCGAGCGCAATGAATTCAGGCGGAGGCACCATGCCGCGAGAGGGATGGGGCCAGCGCAGAAGCGCTTCCATGGTGGTGACTTCGAGCGTCTGGGAATCGACGATCGGCTGGTAATGGACGCGCAGCGCATTGCTGGCGAGCGCATCCTGCAGGTCGAGCGCCAGCTGGCGGCGTGACAGGACCTGTTCTTCCATCGCGGGTTCGAAGAGGCGGAAGCGGTTGCGGCCTTCGCCCTTCGCCCGGTAGAGGGCCAGATCAGCATGGCGCATGATCTGTTCGGCAGCCTCGCCCGGCTGGGCGCGGGTGATGCCGATGGACAGCCCGACCGTCACGTCATGACCATCGATCGCATAGGGTGCCTGTACGATATTCAGCATGCGCTCGGCGAGTGTGACGATACCCGCGACGCCCGCGCGGTCCATGCGCCGCACGATGGCGAATTCATCACCGCCAAGCCGCGCCACCACGTCTTCCGCCCGCACGGACTCTATAAGCCGCTGGGCGACAAGCCGCAGGAGTTCGTCTCCCACACCATGGCCGAGATTGTCGTTGACCTCCTTGAAGTGGTCGAGGTCAATCAGGAAGACGACGATGTCATCCCCGGCGCTGGCCAGATAGGTTTCGAGGCGGCTGATGAAGAGGCTGCGATTGGCAAGGTCAGTCAGTGGATCATGATGCGCCAGATGGGCGATCTTTGCCGCCGCCTGCTGCCGCTCGGTGACATCTTCATGGGTGGTGACCCAGCTGCCTTCGGGCATGGGGTCGAAGGTGACGAGAATGCTGCGACCGTCGCTCAGCGTCTGGGTTTCAGAATAGCGCTGATCCTTCGCGAAATTGACGCGGTCGATATAGGCCTGCGGCGAGTGCCCGACATAGATGCCGCGCGACACGCGCTTCTCGAGAATCTGCCGCAAGCTGGTTCCGGGCTTCAGCTCGTCAGCCGTCATGCCCCAGATCTGCTCGTACTTCCGATTGTGAATGACGAGGCGTCCATCGCGATCATACATGGCGATGCCATGGGACATGTGGCTGAGCGCGGCGTCGAAGCGGATATTCGAGAGGCGCAGAATCTCCGACTGGCTTGCCAGAAGGGCTTCTGATTCGAAGATCCGCTTGTACTGGAAATAGAGGGTCCGCAGCAGGAAGGCGAAAGCCAGTTCGATGGCGAGCGTGACGCCGCCGAATTGCATGGCACGCAGCCGCCATGTGGCCAGAGCATGATTTTCAGAGACGGCAATATCAATGACGAGTGGGTATTTTGGCACCGGCCTGACGGCAATGACGCTCGGCTCACTATCGAAGTAACCGGGTGTCCGGTAGGAACCGCCACCCTGCTTGATCACTCCGTACCATTCAGAATTGCCTCGAACGCGCATGCCAGTGCGTTTGACCGGATCGGGATAACGCAACAGGATGAGCCCATCCTTGCGCAACATCAGCAAACTCTGGCCGCTCAGTGACGAGACGACATTGGCGGTGCGCAGGAAAAACTCAGGGCGCACGCCGACCAAGGCAATGCCGAGAAACTCCCCGCGCGAACTCATGAGCTTCTTGACGAAATAGACCGTCCAGGTTCCGGTGATCTTGTTGTTGACCGGCTCGCTCACAAAGATCGCGTCATCCGCGCCATCCTTGAAGTGCTGGAAATAATCGCGATCGGAAAGATTCACGGGCGGCGTCGGCCAGCCGCGGCTGGTCACGACGATGTCGCCCTTGGCATTGGTGATCGTGATCACGTCCGCCTGTGGCAGTCGAGACAGGCGGTCCATCACATATTGATAGGTCGCCTGGGTACCCATGAAGGCGTTGTAATCGGAGGCGAGCGCAAAATGCTGGCGATTGACCTCCTCGATCATCTCGTCGAGCACGAGCTCAATGGACTGGCTGGCATGGCCGGCCTGTTCGCTCAGGATGGTGGCGATGTTGTCCGCGTCACGGCTTGCATCTTCCAGTGCGTCATCGCGCAGTTTGAAGATCGCCAGGCCGACCCCGATTGCAGACGCGATCATGACAGCGATGATGACTGCGGTGACACTCGCATAGGGCGTGCGCAGAAAGCGCTTCGTCAGAGACAGCCTCACTCAGGCACCTCGGCCATTGGGAATCAGCGAAAAAACAACAACATTTGCAAAAGCAAACTGAGAGTTTGTCACTATAAGGTCAATTAATTACCCAAAAATTTACACTTAAAGTCGGTCTGCTAAACGGCAGAGACCCGCTTGAGGATGGCGTCCAGCCTGGCGAGGAGGGCGGGATCGCGAGCAGACGGGGCCGTCATGATGGCCGTGTCGAGGGCACGGTCCGAGCCGATCGGGCAGGGCTCGTGCTCGGCTGGGAAATCGGTCAGCAGGCGGGCGAGCAGGCGGGCCGCCTTGTCGGCATTCTCGTGGACGATCTTGATGACCGAGGCGACGTCGACCGCATCATGCTCCGGGTGCCAGCAATCGAAATCCGTGACCATGGCAATGGTCGCATAGGAGATCTCGGCCTCCCGCGCGAGCTTGGCTTCCGGCATGGCAGTCATGCCAATCACGTCATAATTCAGGGCCTTATAGGTGAGGGACTCCGCATAGGAGGAGAATTGTGGTCCCTCCATGCAGATATAGGTGCCGCCCCTCACGCAGGTAATGTTCTCAGCCCTGGCCGCGTCGGCGATGCGTTCGACAAGACGGGGGGCGACCGGGTGGGCCATGGACACATGGGCCACGCAGCCATTGCCGAAGAAGGAGGAGGCCCGCCCGAAGGTGCGGTCCACATATTGATCGACCAGCACGAAAAGTCCGGGCTGGAGCTCGGGTTTGAAGGAGCCGCAGGCAGAGACCGACACAAGGTCCGTCACGCCCGCCCTTTTCATGGCATCGATATTGGCCCGGTAGTTAATGCCGGAGGGGGTCAGGCGGTGTCCGCGCCCATGCCGGGGCAGGAAAACAGCCTTCGTCTGGCCAATCCGACCAAAACTGAGCTTATCGGAGGGCAGGCCCCAGGGGGTTTCGATCTGCTCTTCCCGCAAGATCTCGAGACCGGGAAGGTCATAGACGCCAGATCCGCCGATGATGCCCACAACCGCTTCGACCATATTCCGCTCCTTCGCTGCCGCCCTTATCGCCTGCCTGCCAGATCCGCGCCAGAGCCTGTGCCGGGCCTCGCAACGCCCACCCTCGTCTCCCAAAAAGGGGCTGCTGCCGTCCGGCGGACCTGCGTTGAGGCCTTAACCTCCCAATGTCTCCGGATCGTGACTTGCCGAAATCGGATTTGCGCACCACCTTTCCGGCTAATCGAAAGGAGCGCACCATGCATGTCATCCGCCGCAAGGGCTGGGAAATCCCCGAGCGGGAGGCGACGCCGGAACACCTGTTCCTGAACCGCAGGTCACTCATCAAGGGGGCGGGCGCCATCGGTGCAGGGCTCATCCTGCCGACGGGCCTCGCCGCCGCAGCCACCGACCAATATCCGGCCAAGCGCAACGAGGCCTACAAGCTCGACCGTGACCTGACCCCTGAGAACGTGGCCTCGCGCTACAACAATTTCTACGAATTCGGCCTGTCGAAGAATGTCTACACGAACATCGACACGCTGAAGCCGACGCCCTGGAAGCTCAAGATTGATGGACTCATCGAGAAGCCCATCGAGATTGATGCGGAAGACCTCATCAAGGCTATGACGCTGGAAGAGCGGCTCTATCGCCACCGCTGCGTCGAGGCCTGGTCCATGACCGTGCCCTGGACGGGCTTTTCGCTGAAGAAGCTCGTCGATTATGCGAAGCCCACCTCCGCGGCGAAGTTCATTCGCTTCGAGACCTTCCAGGACACGAAGATGGCGCCGGCCCAGCGCGGTTTCTTCCCCTGGCCCTATATCGAGGCCGTGACCATGGCCGAGGCCAACAATGACCTCGCTCTCATGGTGACGGGTGCCTATGGCAAGCCGTTGGCAAAGGTCTTCGGTGCGCCTTTGCGCCTGCATCTGCCGTGGAAATATGGCTTCAAGTCGATCAAGTCGATTGTGAAGATCAGCTTCGTGGACAAGCGGCCGGAGACGTTCTGGGAGACCTCAGGCCCCGGCGAATACGGCTTCTGGGCCAATGTGAATCCCCAGGTGCCCCATCCGCGCTGGAGCCAGGCGAACGAAGAGGTCATCGGCACCGGCGACCGTCGCCCGACGCTGCTCTTCAACGGCTACGCAGAATATGTCGCCGACCTCTACAAGGGGCTCGAGAAAGAGAAGCTCTACATCTGAATGCGTGGCGGATGATCGGGTGAAAAGCACTGCGCTTGCGCCCCCTTCTCCCCATCCTGATGGGGAGAAGGTGAGGATGAGGGGCGGTTCGGCGCTTCAGTCTTAAATCGTTGAAAACCGTAGCGCCCTCACCCTGACCCTCTCCCACGGCGTGGGAGAGGGGACGCGCTCCATCATCGAGCGAATAGGATTTCTGCTTAGTTAGCCCTTTTGTAGGGCCCCAGTTCCTTCACGGCCTGCTCGGCAAAGCTCGTATCGAGGGCCTGCTCGATCGTGACGTTGCCCTGGATGTCGCCGGCACGCTTGAAGAACTCAAGATCCTCCCGAAGGCTGTCGACACGCAGCTTGCCGTCGGGATCGCAGGCGGGCGCGATGAGGCGGCTGTAGATTGTCTTGTCCTTGGTGGGGATGTTCTCGGCCAGGATGTCGACGATCTCCGCGCCCTTGGGGCCGACGAGTTTTCCATCGACGATGGCATCGTTGTAATAGCGCACGCCCTTGAGATAGGCGCGCATGTAGCGACGCGCGACATCTGGCCGGTTCTTCACGAAGGTGCCGGAATAGAAGACCACCGCGAGCTGGTGATCGGGATAGATCTCGTCATCGCCCATGAAGCGCACGGCAACACCACTTGCCACGGCGTCCGAGGCGGAGGGCTCCGCCGTGAAGGCCGCATCGAGTGCCTTGTTGGAGAGCGCCACCGACTGCTGCGGGAAGCCCATGTAGACCTGATCCACGTCCTTGATGGTGAGGCCCGCCATCTTCAGCGCACGGTCGAGCGTGGTGGAGGCCGCGCTGCCGGGCGCTGCTGTGGAGATCTTCAGTCCCTTGAGGTCGGCGAGCGTCTTGAAGCGGCCAGACTCGATGAGGTCCTTGCGCACGAGCAGGGGCTGGATGCCTTGGCCCTTCGGCGTGTGGTTCTTGTCGGCGACGATCTTGATGTCGATGCCGCGCGCGACCGCGTTGTAGAGACCTGCCGACGTACCGCCGCCACCTGCATCGAGATCACCCGAGGCGAAGGGTGCGATCATTTTCGCAGCGCTGTCGAAGGCGATGAAGTTCACATCGAGGCCTTCCTCCTTGAAGAAGCCTTTCCTGGCCGCAACATAGACGCCGATGTCCGTGGCTGAATTGGCGGTGCCGACGTTCACGCGGTCGGCGGCCATTGCCGCATGGGCTGCCAGAAGCCCGGCGGCTGCGAGGATGATTGTCTGCCACGCCCTCATGTGCGCTTCCCTTTCACTTCTTGTTGCTCTTGTAGGGCCCGAGATCCTTCACCGCCCAGTCGACGAAGCTCGTGTCGATCAGCTTGCTCCAGTCGAGCGGTGTCTCGATCAGGCCCTGCGCCTTGAAGATCTCGTAGTCTTCCCTGAGGCTTTCCAGATGCAGCTTTCCGTCCGGGCCGCAGTAGCTGAAGATGAAGCTGCGCCACACGGCGGCATCCTTGAAGGGGCCGTATTCGGTCAGGATGGAGACGATCTCGTCGCCCTTGGCGCCAGCGAATTCACCATTTGGCCCGAGCGCGTCGTTGTGATAGCGCACACCTTTGAGAAAGGCGCGCATGAAGCGGCGCGCGAGATCCACATCCGCTGTTGCGAAGCGACCCGAATAGAGGATCTCCGAGATCTGATGGATCGGGTAAACGTCGTAGTCGTTCGCGACTGCCACCACGCCACCGAGCCGCATCGCCGACGAGACAGCAGGTTCTGCCGGAAGGGCGACATCAATGGCCTTGTTCTGCAGCGCGATGCCCATCTGCGGGAAGGCCATGAAGACGTTGTCGACATCCTTGTCGGTAAGGCCACCTTTTTCGAGGAATTTGGTAATGACGGTGGAGGCCGATCCGCCCGGTGCCGACTGGGCAATCTTGAGCCCCTTTAGATCAGCGAGACTCTTGTAGCGGCCGCTGTCGATGAGGTCCTTGCGCACCAGCAGCTTCTGGCTGCCGCGCCCGGTGGCGTTCTGGCTCTTGTCAGCAACGATGCGCACGTCGATGCCTCGTCCCACCGCATTATAGAGGCCGGCTGAATGGCCGCCTGCGCCGACATCGAGTTCAGCGGTGCCAAGGGCCGCGATCATGCGCGCGGCGGAATCGAAGGTGATGAATTCGACGGTGATGCCTTCGTCCTTGAAGAAGCCCTTCTTGTCCGCCACCCACAGACCCACGTCCGTGGCAGATCCCGTGAGGCCGATCTTGACGTTCTTCATCTGCGCCTGCGCGCCAGTGCCGAGGATCAAACCGGCTGCGAGGGCCGCGACTGCGGCCAGTGATTTCATGAGCGACATGTTCGGCTCCACGGTCTTGTTCAGTTCTTGGGCGTGTAGGGTGGCAGGCTCTTCAGCACCGCCTGCAGGAAGCTGTCGTCGACCGCCTGCGCAACCTCGACCTTGCCTTCCACGAGGCCTGCCTCGCGAAAGATTTTCAGATCCTCGGCAAGGCTTGCCATGTCGAGATCGCCATTGGGGCGGATGTTGCTCTGCACGAAGGAGCGATGCACGGCCGGATCCTTGATCAGGCTGTATTCGGTGAGGATTGCCACGACCTCATCGCCCTTCGGCCCTGCAAAGACGCCGTTCTTCAGGCTGTCGTTGAAGTCGCGCACGCCACGGATATAGGCGCGCAGGAAGCGCGTCGCAGTATCGGTTTTTTTCGCGAAAGCTCCGCCATAGAGAACGGCTGAGATCTGGTGATTGGGATAGACCTCGTCATCGCTGACGATCTTCACCGCACCGTTGCGGATGGCATCATTGGCCTGCGGCTCGGCGGGAAAGGCGAGATCGACGGCCTTGTTTTGCAGCGCGATGACCTGCTGGGAAAACGACATGTAGGATTCCTCCAGGTCGCCCCACTTGAGGCCGGCCTTGTCGAGGATCTTCTTCACCGAGCCCATGGCCGCGCTGCCGGGCGCGGAGGTTGCGATCTTCATGCCCCTGATGTCGGAGAGCTGCTTGTAGCGGCCGCTGTCGATGAGGTCCTTGCGAATCAGCAGCTTCTGGCTGGCGCGGCCGGGCGGCGTGGAATTCTTGTCCGCCACCATGCGCACGTCGATGCCGCGCGCGACCGCGTTATAGAGACCCGCCGAGGTGCCGCCCGCTCCCACGTCGAGATCGCCCGAGGCGAAGGGCGCGATCATCTTGGCCGCACTGTCGAAGGTGATGAACTGGGCGTCGATGTTTTCTTCGGCGAAGTAGCCCTTCTTGTGGGCAATGAAGAAGCCGACGTCGGTGGCTGAATTGGTCAGGCCGACGGTGACCTTGATCCTGTCGGCGGCGATTGCGCCGGTTGCCAGCAGGCAGGCCGCTGCAATGAGGCCCGTGACCCATGTGCGCATGAACGTCTCTCCCATTTTCCTGCGGCTTAGCATGCCAGCTTCCGGACCGCGAGCCTCTGGCTCTCATGCGCGGCATCATGGCGTCCTGTAGGGGCCGATCTCTTTCACCGCGGCGTCAAGAAAGCTGAGATCCAGCGACTTCTCGATGGTGACGTCTCCCTCCACCAGTCCTGCCTGGCGGAA
>CAISZN010000251.1 GCA_903889985.1 uncultured Hyphomicrobiales bacterium
CGAAGGACTATACCCCGCGTATGCGCAAGCATTATGACGAGGTCGTCCGCGCGCAGTTGATCGAGCAGTTCGGCTACAAGAACCCCCTCGAAGTTCCGGTGATCGAGAAGATCGTCCTGAACATGGGCGTGGGTGATGCCGTCAATGACACGAAGAAGGTGACGACCGCCGCTGGCGATCTGGCACTGATCTCGGGTCAGAGGCCCATCGTGACGCGGGCCCGCAAGGCGATCTCGACCTTCAAGGTTCGCGAGAACATGCCGATCGGTGCCAAGGTTACCCTGCGCAAGACCCGCATGTATGAATTCCTGGACCGCCTGGTCACGATTGCGCTGCCGCGCATTCGCGACTTCCGTGGCCTGAATGCGAAGTCGTTCGATGGTCGTGGCAACTTTGCCATGGGCATCAAGGAGCACCTGGTGTTCCCTGAGATCGACTACGACAAGGTGGAAACGGTTCTTGGTATGGACATCATCGTCTGCACCACGGCCAAGACCGACGACGAGGCGCGCGCACTCCTGCGTGCGTTCAACTTCCCGTTCCGGCAGTGAGGCCTTCGGGTCCTCAAACGCGGAAATAGAAGGTGATAGCTCATGGCTAAGAAGAGCTCGATCGAGAAGAACAAGCGTCGCATGAAGCTGGCGAAGTCATTCGCCGGCCGCCGCGAGCGCCTGAAGACGATCGCGAACAATGACTCGCTCAGCATGGAGGAGCGCTTTGAAGCGCGCCTCAAGCTTGCTGAGCTTCCCCGCAACTCCTCGCCGACCCGCATCCGTAACCGGTGCGAGATCACGGGGCGTCCGCGCGCCTTCAATCGCAAGTTGAAGATGTCGCGTATCGCCCTCCGGGAACTGGGCTCGAAGGGCCTGATCCCCGGTCTTGTCAAGTCGAGCTGGTAAGGGAGGCGGACGATGTCAGTGAATGATCCTCTCGGCGATATGCTTACCCGCATTCGCAACGCGCAGATGCGCCGGAAGAACAAGGTCAAGACCCCAGGGTCGCGGCTGCGTCAGCACGTTCTCGACGTGCTGAAGGACGAGGGCTACATCCGTGGCTATGCCTCGACCGATTTCGGCAATGGCCGCACAGAGTTCGAGATCGAACTCAAGTATTTCGACGGTGAGCCCGTGATCCGCCAGATCGAGCGCGTCTCGAAGCCTGGTCGTCGCGTGTACTCCGCCGTCACCAACATGCCGCGTGTCGCTAATGGCCTCGGCATCACCATCGTGTCCACCCCCAAGGGCGTCATGGCCGACCACTCTGCTCGTGAGCAGAATGTCGGCGGTGAAGTGCTCTGCCGGGTCTTCTGACGGAGCGAGGAGCGAAAATGTCTCGTATCGGTAAGAAGCCCGTTCCTGTTCCCGCCGGTGTTACTGCCAAGGTTGATGGGCAGTATGTCTCGGCAAAGGGTCCGAAGGGCGAACTCAATTTCACCGTTCCTGAAGAGGTTGCGGTGACCCTGGACGGCGGCCAGATCAAGGTCGATCCGCGGTCCGATTCCAAGCGCGCCCGCGCCATGTGGGGTATGTCGCGCTCGATGGTGAACAACCTGCTCGCAGGCGTCACCAAGGGTTTCGAGCGCAAGCTCGAGATCACGGGCGTTGGCTACAAGGCTGCGGTTGTGGGCAAGAACCTGCAGCTGTCGCTCGGCTACAGCCACGACATCAACTATCCGATCCCCACCGGGGTCACGATTGCCACGCCGAAGCCGACGGAAATCATGATTGCTGGCATTGATAAGCGCCAGATTGGTCAGATTGCCGCCGAGATCCGCGCCTTCCGCGGTCCCGAGCCCTATAAGGGCAAGGGCGTGCGGTACGAGGGCGAGTTCATCTTCCGCAAGGAAGGCAAGAAGAAGTAAGGAGCTGGCGATGCACAAGGACAATCAGGCAGAGGCTCGCCGCAAGGCGCGTGTCCGCCGCTCGATCCGCGCCCGCGCCTATGGCAAGCCGCGGCTTTCGGTTCACCGTACGTCTAAGCAGATCTACGCTCAGATCATCGACGACGAGAAGGGTGCAACGCTGGTTGCGGCCTCTTCGCTCGAGAAGGATCAGCGCGCGGCTCTCAAGACCGGCGCGGATGTGGAAGCTGCCAAGGCTATCGGCAAGCTGATCGCTCAGCGCGCTGCGGAAAAGGGCATCAAGGACGTCGTGTTTGATCGCGGCGCCTTCGTTTATCACGGGCGCGTCAAGGCGCTCGCAGATGGCGCCCGCGAGGGTGGCCTCAACTTCTGATCGAGGGCCCGGCGAGAGTCGGGCTTTCGTTATCATCCGGCACCCTTGCGGATGAGCGCGTGAGCGTTTATTCGGTGCTGGCTCGAAGCGAGCGGCTGCAGTTGCAGTCCGCGCAAGTGACGGAAGAGACAAATGGCTCGTGAAGGTGAAGGCGGTCGCGGTCGCGATCGTCACGATCGTGAGGAGCGTGACAGCGAATTCGTGGATCGTCTGGTCCACATCAATCGCGTCGCGAAGGTTGTGAAGGGTGGTCGTCGTTTCGGCTTCGCCGCTCTCGTTGTTGTCGGCGACCAGAAGGGTCGCGTTGGGTTCGGTCACGGCAAGGCCCGTGAAGTGCCGGAAGCCATCCGCAAGGCAACTGAAAGCGCCAAGCGCGCGCTGATCCGTGTTCCGCTGCGTGAAGGCCGTACCCTGCATCATGACGTGCATGGTCGCCATGGCGCTGGCCGCGTGATCCTGCGTGCAGCTCCGGCTGGTACCGGCATCATCGCCGGCGGCCCGATGCGCGCTGTTTTCGAAACGCTCGGCATGCATGACGTCGTTGCCAAGTCGCAGGGGTCTTCGAACCCCTACAACATGGTGCGCGCCACGTTCGATGCCCTGAAGCGTGAAGATTCACCGCGTTCGGTCGCTGCTCGTCGCAACATCAAGGTTTCGACGCTGCAGTCCCGCCGCCAGGGCGTCGATGCCGACGCCGTCGACGCGTAAGGGAGGTCGTTCATGTCTGATACGGCCAAGAAGACCGTCGTTCTCGAACAGGTGAAGAGCCCCATCGGGCGCTCTCTGGACCAGCGTGCCACGCTGGTCGGCCTGAAGCTCAACAAGATCGGCCGCCGCTCGTCGGTCGAGGATACGCCGGCTGTGCGTGGGATGATTGCGAAGGTCGCACATCTCATTCGCGTCGTCGACGGACAGTGAGGAGTTGGCGATGAGACTCAATGACATCACCGACAACCCAGGGTCTTCCAAGAAGCGCACCCGCGTGGGTCGTGGCATTGGCTCCGGTTCCGGCAAGACAGCCGGTCGCGGTGGCAAGGGCCAGACGGCTCGTTCGGGCGTCCGCATCAAGGGCTTCGAAGGCGGCCAGATGCCGCTGCATCGTCGCCTGCCGAAGCGCGGCTTCACGAACATCTTCAAGACCGACTACAACGAGGTGAACCTCGGTCGCATCCAGGCCGCCATCGAGGCGGGCAAGCTGGACGCTGGCCAGCCGATCACCCTCGAGGCACTGCTTGCGGCTGGCGTTTGCGCCAAGGCCCGTGACGGCGTCAAGTTGCTCGGTAACGGTGAGCTCAAGGCAAAGGCCTCCTTCGAGGTTGCGCGTGCGTCGAAGTCGGCGGTCGCGGCGATCGAGAAGGTTGGCGGTTCCGTGAAGCTCCTCGTCGAAGCCGAGGCTGCTGCCGAAGGCTGAAATGGTTCCCCCGCGGCGTGTCCGCGGGGCTGAACCTTGGGGTGCTGCACCCCATATGGATTTCGGCGGGGCGTGGGTCTCGGACCTTGCGCCCCGTCGCTCATTGTGAGACTTCCCCGCTTGCGGCGCCAGCGGCGCCATCCGGAGCGCACACATGGCATCGGCAGCCGAACAGCTTGCAGCCAACATCAATTTTTCTGCCATCGGCAAGGCCGAGGAACTCAAGAAGCGGATTTGGTTCACGCTTGGGGCGCTGATCATCTATCGCCTTGGGACCTATATTCCGCTCCCGGGGATCGACCCGGTGGCCTTCGAGCAGAATTTCACCCGGCAGGGTCAGGGCGTCCTTGAACTGTTCAACATGTTCGCCGGCGGCGCCGTGCAGCGCATGGCGATCTTCGCCCTGAACATCATGCCCTATATCTCGGCCTCGATTATCATCCAGCTGCTGACCTCGGTCTTCCCGTCGCTGGAAGCGATCAAGAAAGAGGGCGAGCAGGGCCGCAAGGTTCTCAACCAATACACCCGCTACCTGACCGTGATCCTGGCGCTGTTTCAGGCCTATGGCATTGCGGTGGGCCTCGAAGGGCAGGGGGGCGTGGTTGCCGATCCGGGCTGGTTCTTCCGCATTTCCACGGTCATCACCCTGACCGGGGGCACCATGTTCCTGATGTGGCTGGGTGAGCAGATCACCTCGCGCGGCATCGGCAACGGGTCCTCGCTGATCATCTTCGCAGGCATCGTGGCGGCCTTCCCCTCGGCGGTGATCAACACCCTCGAACTTGGCCGTCAGGGCGCCATCTCGACGGGCCTGATCTTGCTCGTGCTGGTGATGTCGGTGGCCGTGATCGCCTTCATCGTCTTCATGGAGCGCGCCCAGCGCCGGCTTTTGATCACCTATCCCAAGCGGCAGGTAGGCAACCGGGTCTATGAGGGGCAGACCTCGTTCCTGCCCCTGAAGCTCAATACCTCGGGCGTCATTCCGCCGATTTTCGCCTCCTCGCTGCTGCTGCTGCCGACGACGATCGCGAACTTCGCCCAGAATTCGGGCGGGACAGGCTTCCTTGCCACGATCACCACCTATCTGGGCCATGGCCGTCCGCTCTACATGCTCATGTATGTGTTGCTGATCGTGTTCTTTGCCTTCTTCTATACGGCCATCGTTTTCAACCCCACGGAGACGGCCGACAATCTGAAGAAGCATGGCGGCTTCCTGCCGGGCATCCGCCCGGGTGAGCGCACCGCCCAGTTTATCGACCAGGTGCTGATGCGCATCACGGTGATCGGCGCCGCCTATCTGTCGATCATCTGCATCTTACCCGAAATGCTCATTTCCTATGCTGCGCTTCCGTTCTATTTCGGCGGAACATCTCTCCTCATCGTGGTCAGCGTCACGATGGATACCGTGGCTCAGGTCCACGGCCATCTGCAGGCGCAGCAGTATGAGGGGCTGGTGAAGAAAGCGAAGCTTCGGGGGCGTAGAAAATGAGACTGATCCTGCTTGGACCGCCTGGCGCCGGAAAGGGCACTCAGGCGGCTCGCCTGGTCGAGAAATTCAAGATTCCGCAGCTTTCCACCGGCGACATGCTGCGTGCTGCCGTCAAGGCGGGCACGCCTGTTGGCCTTCAGGCCAAGGCGGTCATGGATGCCGGTGGCCTCGTCTCCGACGAGATCGTGGTTGGAATCATTTCCGATCGGATCGAGGAGAAGGATGCGGCCAATGGCTTTATCCTCGACGGCTTCCCCCGCACGGTCGCCCAGGCTGAGGCGCTGAACGCCCTGCTCGCCAGGAAGCACATGGAGCTCGACGCCATTGTCGAGCTCAAGGTCGACGAGAATGCTCTGTTGTCCCGCATCGAGAAGCGTGCCGCCGAGACGGTGGCGGCTGGTGGGACCGTGCGGGCCGATGACAATCCGGATGCCTTCAAGGTCCGCCTCGAGGCCTACCGCGTCCAGACGGCTCCGGTGTCTGCCTACTATGCCTCGAAGGGCACCCTGAAGACCATCGACGGCATGAAGCCGATCGACGAGGTCTCGAAGGCGCTCGACGCGGTGCTGGCGAACTAGGCTTTTGGGTTTTCGAATTTGCAACGCGCGGCGGCCATGGCCCCGCGCGTTTTGCTTTTTGGTTGGGTTGGTGGGTGAGAAAGTGATTCTGGTCTCTCTGCTAAGTATTTGATTAAATGTTCGATTTAGTGTGAATTTGAGAATTTGATTCCGGTTGCTGAGGGTTTGATTCAGGAAATGAAGAAACAGCTTCAGGTGGATGAATTGCCTTTCGGAGGCCCGAGGTCCAGGCACCATTCCGGACCGGGCGCGCGTCCTCGTACACATGTCGGTCAGGTGTCGATTGGCCTAAAGATATTTCGCATCGTCCCCGACGAGGTCAGGTCTGAAGTTCGACGGAACCGGGATGCCGTAGCCCCCTTGGCCTCCGTTCAGGCGCCCCTCCTTGTGGGCTTGGCTCGCGTAAAGTTCGGCACCCAGCATCTGCAGACTCAAAACGAGCGCCTGCATGCTGTTGGCACCATGGCCGTGGAAGTTACGCGGATAATCGGGCCAATCGATCTCGTACCGGCATCTCCAGCAACCATTTTCAATCGGTTCGGGGGCGCATAAACGCACTTCCATGTCCTTCGTTTCATGCGGCAATCGTATTGAAATTGTTGTGCGGGCAATGATGGTCATGTTCGGCCTCACCGGTATGGAAATGGTGGGATGGGATCGCCGCGTAGGCAAGCAGCATACCTCGCAGCTGCTTGACGATGGCAAAAGGTAGAACCCAGCCTTGTGCAAACTTCCGTATCCTTCGCGTACTGCAGCCAGCAATCGTCGAGTAGTGCGGGCAATGGCCCATTCGGCATTGGCGTGTAATTCCCACTGTCTCCACTTCCAGCAGCACCACCTCCAGCGGTCCACTCACCGCCATCCGGATTGCCTGCCGGGACTCGTGGCTGGTTGGGATTGAATTTCAAGTCGAGTGCTGCAGCTATCGCCTTTGCGCTTGGTACGTTGCCGGTTCGGACATAACTAGCGAAAGCTAGGCCCACCATGAGATCATCCGAAGACGCGGAAGGGTGCCGCTCGCGCTGATATTTGGCTTCGATGCGCAATGGAACAGGCATGAAATGCTCCCATGATCGAAAAAGAAAAAATTAGGTAAAAAGGCATTATATGATTATAATCATAAGAGGCTCGTGTCAAGACTAAAGCGCTGTGAATCCCACACGAGGGGTTGACCTCTTCAGCCATCCGTCATATCCAGCGCCTCTCAACCGAAATCGCTTGCGCTCCCGGCACCTTCCCATGGAAGGGGCGGTTTGCTGACCATCAGCCAGGCGATCGCGACGACACTTGGAAAGGCAGGTCCGCCGCAGGCGGACCAGATCCGATAACGGCAGTGATAGGCGGCTAGCAGGGGGGGCTTGCTGGCTGGCAGCTCGAGCCAGATCACGCAGCCGCAACTGGATCCAGACCACCTCAAAGATGCTTCGCATCATCTCCAATGAGGGCAGATCGGATAATTGCCGGAACCGGCATACCATAGCCCGATCCAGGTTGTTCGAAGCTAAGCCGACCCTCCTTGTGTGCGTTGCTGGCATACAATTCTGCCCCCATCATTTGTAAGGCGATGATGAGCGCCTGCATGCTGTCTACTCCGGCGCCGAAATAGCTCCGGGGGGCTCCGGGCCAATCGATTTCATAGGAACAGTTCCAGCCTCCATCCGGGTCCTGCGTCGGAGCAAAAATGCGGAGTTCGACGGATCTGTCTCCTTGGGAGGATGTAAGGGAAAGAATTCTTGAGGCAATTGGGGTCATTGTCGCTCACCTGTACGGAAATGGTGGAAGGGGCTTGCCGGTTATACAGGCCGAATATCTGTCGTTCGCCTGTCCGTAACAGAACTTGTTTCGCAATCGACGACAGACATTCAGATCGATCTCGTGCTGCGCCTCGCACGTGTCTAATAGGACTCGCGTGACGCCGGGAGTTTCTGTTTTGCGGTTCGGATCTTCGTCATCCGCGTCATTGTCCGGCTCACTTTCCGCCTTCCTTTCGCTGCCGAAGGCAAGGAACGGCATTTCCTCGCCCCGTCGGAGGAAGTTGCAGAACTTCAAAAGCTCGTAGACCTCATCAGAGGACGCTGATGGTCTGCGCTTAAAGATATTTTTCAGTTCTAAATCAATGGATACAGCCATAGTAAAGTGCTCGCATAAATAGACTGACATCAAATGTTCATGTTATGTTCACCCCTCTCATCAAGGCGGTCAAGGGAAAATGTGGGCGCTGTTGCCCCATGCACGTCTTTAAAGATTGAACGGGGTTGACCTCTTCATCCATCCGTCATATCCAGCCACTCTCAACCGAGATCGCTTGCGCTCCCGGCACCTTCTCATGGAAGGGGCGGGGGGCGGTTTGCTGTCTCACCCGCATAGGCCGGGCTCCACCGGCGCGGGGTTCCCTGGCTGCTCAGGCAGCCGTCCACATGGAGAGGTCACGATGGCACGTATTGCAGGCGTCAACATTCCGACCAACAAGCGCGTGATCATTGCGCTTCAGTACATTCACGGCATCGGCGCCAAGAAGGCCGAGGAGATTTGTGAGAAGGTCAGCATTCCGGCCGACCGTCGCGTCTCCCAGCTCACCGACGCGGAAGTCCTCCAGATCCGTGAGACCATCGACCGTGACTACATCGTGGAAGGCGATCTGCGCCGCGAAGTGTCCATGAACATCAAGCGCCTGATGGACCTTGGCTGCTACCGTGGCCTGCGCCATCGTCGCCAGCTGCCGGTCCGTGGCCAGCGCACCCATACCAACGCCCGCACCCGCAAGGGCAAGGCGAAGCCGATCGCCGGCAAGAAGAAGTAATTCAGACCTTCGCGTCCCGGGGAGCCCGCTCACGCGGCTCCGCCGGGGTTCGATTATCTGCGGTGTAGCCGCTGGAACTACGGCGGCGCTAGAGACCCAAAGGAAAGAGACCACTGGCAAAAGAAGCAGGCCGCGTCCGCCGCCGCGAACGCAAGAACCTCGCCTCGGGCGTCGCCCATGTGAACTCGTCGTTCAACAACACGATGATCACCATCACC
>CAISZN010000252.1 GCA_903889985.1 uncultured Hyphomicrobiales bacterium
CAAGAGCCTCGAGGATTTCATGGCGCGCGACCTCATCATCGGCGCCACCGCACCCGGCAGCACGACAGCCGATTTTCCCATGCTCACCAAGGGCCTCTTTGGCGCAAAATTCAGCCTCGTCACCGGCTACCAGGGCTCGCGCGAAGTGACGCTGGCAGTCGAGAAGAACGAAGTGCAGGGCATCTGCGGCCTCGGCTGGTCCACCGTGAAGGTGCAATACCCCGACATCCTGAAGGGCGACATGTTCGCCACTGTCTTTGCGCAGGAAGACCTCGTCGGTCATCCAGAGCTCAACGCCAAGGGCGTGCCGCTGCTGTCAAGTCTTGCCAAGAGCGAGGACGACAAGGCCGCCATCCAGATGTTCTACGCCCAGAGTGCCTTCAGCCGCCCCTTCATCCTGCCGCCGGGCACGCCCGCCGACCGCGTCGCCGTGCTGCGCAAGGCCTTCACGGAAACCATTGCGGACCCAGAGCTGCAGGCCGATGCGAAAAAGATGAACATCGAAGCTGCGCCCACCAACGGAGTCGATCTCCAGCAGATCGTGCAGAAGCTCTATGAAACGCCCCGGCCCGTGATCGAGCGGGTGAAGAAGGCCATGGGGCGGTGAGATGCCACGATCAACCCTCCCCTTGACGGGGAGGGTCGACGCACGCAGTGCGGCGGGGTGGGGTGAGGCTGCGATTTCGTATCGGAATTGGTTGAAGCTGGGGTGTGAGTCTTACGCGCGCTGATCGCGCGCGACCCCACCCCGTCAGGGCTTCGCCCTGCCGACCCTCCCCGCAAGGGGGAGGGTGGCGCAGACATCACGGCCGGTCCATGCGCTCCAGCACTGCACGCAGCAGGGCCGTCTGCTCAACGATCATGGCCTGCGCGAGGTCAACGATCATGCGTGCCAGCGCCAGCCGCTGGTGGTTGCTGGTGATCCCGAGCCGTGCGCCCGCAAGCTCATAGGTCGTGAGCATCACATTGATCTCCGCGGCCGAGAAACGCCCTTCAGGCAAGGCAAGACCGAACATGAGCGATCCCCCGCAAGGGCCCCTCCGCGCGCCGTGCGCGGATGGCCTGGTGTCGTCAGAACTCGGCCCAGCTTTCCGTTTCAACCTGCGGCTTGCGCAGGGCCGAGCTGCTCGCCTTCATCGCCCGCACGGGCGCTGCCGCAAGCTTGGACACCGGACGGGCTGCCACGGGCTTCACCGCCACAGAGTGACTGGCCACTTCGTTCCCGGTGCGGAACTGCGCCACGAGGTCCGCCAGCGCCACGACTTCCTTGCCGAGCGAATGGGTGGCTGCGGTCGACTGCTCGACCATGGCAGCATTCTGCTGGGTCGACTGGTCCATGCCGGCAATCGCCTTGTTGATCTCCTGCAGGCTCGTGGCCTGCTCGCGGGTGCCATTTGCAATGGTCACCACGATTCCGGAGATATCGTCGACCTGCTCGACAATGCGCTTCAGCGCATCCGCCGTCTGCGCCACGAGCGCGACACCGCTGCCAACCTGCTGCGATGAAGCCGAGATCAGTTTCTTGATCTCCTTGGCAGCTTCCGCAGAGCGCTGGGCGAGCGAGCGCACCTCCGAGGCAACCACTGCAAAGCCGCGCCCCGCTTCACCCGCACGCGCTGCCTCGACACCTGCATTGAGGGCGAGCAGGTTCGTCTGGAAAGCGATCTCGTCAATGACGCCGATGATCTGGGTGATCTGCCCGGCGCTCTCCGAAATATCCTTCATGGCGCTAACCGTACGGCCGACGATCTTGCCGGACTCACTGGCCTCGCCCTTGGCTGCCAGAACCACTTTCTGCGCGTGGTCCGCGCCTTCGGCGGTCTGGTTGACCGTCGCGGTGATTTCTTCAAGAGCAGCTGCGGTTTCCTCAAGGGAAGCAGCCTGCTGCTCCGTGCGGCCTGCCATGTCGTCGGCTGCCGATGCCATGTCGACACTGCCGGACCGGATTGCCTGCGTACTCACATGCACCGCCTGGATTGTCTCCCGCAGCTTGAGGATGGAAGCATTGAAGTTGACACGCAGCTGATCAAGCTCACCCGCGAAGGCAACATCAATGGTCCGCGATACGTCACCATCGGCAAGGCTTTGCAGCGCATGGGCAAGGCCGGAGATGGCGACATTCATCTGCTCGCTCTGCTCTGCCTTTTCGGCATCGCGCACGGCACGCTCGTGGTCAGCCGTGGCAGCAGCCTCGGCAGCCTGCGCCTCAATCCGGCGCTTCTCGATGGCGGCATCGCGGAACACGACGACAGCCTTCGCCATGGCGCCGATCTCGTCGCGCTGCTGCTGGGCCGGAATCGTGACGTCCGTATTGCCCGCGGCCAGCGTGCCCATGACACCCGTCATGGCAAGGAGCGGGCGGGCGATGCTGCGCGAGAGCAACCAGCCCATGAGGCAGGCGATCAAGACGCCACCGACGGTCAGGCCTGTCATCAGATGCTCGATCATCGCAACTGTGACATCGCTGTCCATATCAATCGCGTGACGGTTGTTACTTGCCTGCAGGATCATCTGGCTGATGGTCTCCAGAGCCGGGTTCGCATAATTCGCGACCATGCTGTCGAGGTGCTGCATCACGCGCGTCTCTGCTGCCTTCAGATCAGCCGGATCAGCCTTTGCGCGTTCCACGTTGAGTTCAGCCATCACGCCGAGGTCCGCCAGATAGGAGTCCAGCAACTTGCTCATGCGCTCAAATCCTGGGCGCTTCGCGGGATCAACTGTGGTCACGGTCTTGGCGATCAGGTCCATCAGCGGAACAGACTCCTGGCGTGCACGATTCCCCGCCTCCGCCTTCCCGCCGGCGGCAAACTCGCGCACATACATGCGCACCTTCAGGAATTGCTCGTTGATCTGATGAAACTGGTTTTCCGCGCGCGAGGCCTCCTGAAGCTGGTCGATCATTCCCCCCAGCCGATGCGCAGAAAACAACGCCGAGCCGGCCATGACTGCAATGACGAGAAGCACAACCGCGAAGCCCAGCATGATACGGGTTGCGACCTTGAGGTCGGAGAAGCTGCGGAACCCGTTCCGAGCGGTGGTTGGCTTTGTGTTGGTCATGGAGCACTCCATCGGTGCAGTGCAATGCAGATGGCTCCAGATGCTGCAAAGCCTTTGTGGCATTGCTTCACCTGATCGCAGAAAAACAGACAATTTGCGGGAATTTTTACTAGTTAAGATCTGTAAACTTTACCGGAGAACTTATTTCAAAGCGCTCTTTCGCTTAGAATTCGAGGCACGAAAGTTAAAGTATTTACGGTTGACTGAGCTTCAGGACGTTCGATTGACGTCAAGGAGATCGCCCGATGGAAACCAATCCCTATCTGACCGCGAACGAAAGCGATTGCGAGCTCGTGGCCTTCAATGTCACTGGCCAGACCTTCGCCATCCCGGTCGGCACGGTGCGTGAGATCCGCGGCTGGAGCGTCGCAACGCCTCTTCCCCATGCGCCGACCTATGTTCTGGGCCTGGTCAACCTGCGCGGCACCATGTTGCCTATCCTCGACCTTGCTGGTCGGCTCGGCTTCACCCCTTCCGTTCCCACGGACCGCCATGCCATCGTGGTGATTCAGGTTGGCGAGCAGATCGTGGGTCTTCTCGTCGATGCCGTGAGTGAGCTGATCACCGTCCCCTGCTCCTCCATCCAGCCGCCACCCTCCATCGGCGACTTCGGCTTCAAGCGCCTCGTGCGCGGCGTCCTGCCCCACCAGGAGCGGATGATCACCCTGCTGATCCCCGAAAGCCTGATGACCGACGAGCAGGTCGAAGAACTCGAAGAAGCGGCGTAAGGCAATAGGACCGCGAGCCTCCGGCTCGAATACGTGCTCTACGCCAGAGACCCCTCATCCTCACCTTCTCCCCGCACGCGGGGAGAAGGGGGCAGAAGCATCGAGTATCAGACTCTGAAATTCGTCACGCATCAGCAGACGCGCTCTCCCTCTCCCGCCAGCGGGAGAGGGTTGGGGTGAGGGCCGACGGCGTAGAGAGAGCGCGCACAAGGATGTCCCCGTCCGCTCTCCTTGGGTGACGCGAAGACCCCGCTCCCATCCCCCGGAAACGAAAAACGCCCCGGGGCACAACTCCGGAGCATTCCTGAATCATAGCCCAGCAGCGCACCGCTGTCAAGGATAAAAATCCATTTCAGCTTTTATTCCGCAGCCGCAACGAAGGCCACAGGGTCGTAGTTCAGGATCGGGGAGAGCCAGCGCTCCACCTCCGAGATCTCCATCCCCTTGCGTGCCGCATAGTCCTCGACCTGGTCCCGCTCCACCTTGGCGACCCCGAAATAGTGGGCCTCCGGGTGGGACAGGTAGAGCCCGCAGACGGAAGAGCCCGGCCACATGGCAAAGCTCTCCGTCAGCTTCACCCCGGTCCGGCGCTCCGCCTGCAGCAGCTCGAAGAGGGTCGCCTTCTCCGTATGGTCGGGCTGGGCCGGATAGCCCGGCGCCGGGCGGATGCCATGGTAGGCCTCCGACACCAGTTCCTCGGTCGTGAAGTTCTCATCTGCCGCATAGGCCCAGAACTCGCGCCGCACCCGCTCGTGCATCCGCTCGGCAAAGGCTTCCGCGATGCGATCGGCCAGCGCCTTGACCATGATCGAGCCATAGTCGTCATTGGCCTTGGCAAAGCGCGCCGAGATTTTCTCTTCCTCCGCCCCAGCCGTCACCACGAAGCCACCGACCCAGTCCGCCGTGCCCCGCGGGGCCACGAAATCGGAGAGCGCCACATTGGGGCGGCCATCCCGGCGCAGCAGTTGCTGGCGCAGGGTGTGAAGGGTCGCCAGCGTCTCCTTCCGGCTCTCGCCGGTCCACAGGCGAATGTCATCCCCATCGCTGTTGGCTGGCCAGAAACCGATCACCGCCTTGGGATTGAACCAGCGCTCATCGACGATTTTCTTCAGCATCAGCTGGGCATCGTCGAACAGCTGCCGCGCCGCCTCACCCTGCCTGGGATCATCCAGCAGGGCCGGATAGCGCCCCTTCATCTCCCAGGTCTGGAAGAAGGGCGTCCAGTCGATATAGGGCACCAGTTCGGCCACGTCATAGGTGCGGAAGGTCCGCGTTCCGGTGAACAGGGGCTTGGGCGGCGGCGTGGTCGCAAAGTCGACCTTCATTGCATTGGCCCGCGCCCTTGCCAGCGGCAGGCGCTTCTTCTCCGCCTCGGCCCGCTCATGGGCTGACGCGATCTTCGCATAGTCGGTGCGGATCTGTTCCACATAGCCGTCGTGCTGCTGCTCCGAGAGCAGCGCCGAGACGACACCCACCGCCCGGCTCGCATCGGTCACATAGACCGCCTGCCCGTTCTTGTAGTTGGGATGGATCTTCACCGCCGTATGAACGCGGCTGGTGGTCGCGCCGCCGATCAGGAGCGGAACTTTAAAACCCTCGCGTTCCATTTCCGCCGCCACGAAGCACATCTCGTCGAGCGATGGGGTGATCAAGCCAGACAGGCCGATCACATCGACCTTCTCGCGCTTCGCCGTTTCCAGAATCTTCGACGCGGGCACCATCACGCCAAGATCAATGACCTCGAAATTGTTGCAGGCCAGAACCACGCCGACGATGTTCTTGCCGATGTCATGCACATCGCCCTTCACCGTCGCCATGAGGATCTTGCCGGCGGTCTGGTGTGCGCCAACATCGCCCTTCTGGTTTTCCATGAAAGGCATCAGAAGGGCCACCGCCTGCTTCATGACGCGGGCCGACTTCACCACCTGCGGCAGGAACATTTTTCCGGACCCGAACAGGTCACCGACGATGTTCATGCCCGCCATCAGCGGCCCCTCGATCACATCAAGCGGACGCGGCAGGGCAAGGCGCGCCTCTTCCACATCCTGCTCGAGATAATCGGTGATGCCATTGACCAGCGCATGTTCGAGACGCTTGGCAAAGGGCTCCTCGCGCCAGACGAGGTCCTTCTCCTTCACCTCGCCGATCTGCCCCTTGAACTTTTCCGCGATGGCCAGCAGGCGCTCGGTCGAATCCGCGCGGCGGTTGAGGACCACGTCCTCGCAGGCCTCCCGCAGTTCCGGATCGATCTTCTCATAGACCTGCAATGCACCCGCATTCACGATGCCCATGTCCATGCCCGCCTGAATGGCGTGGAAGAGAAACACCGAATGCATGGCCTCGCGCACCGGGTCATTG
>CAISZN010000253.1 GCA_903889985.1 uncultured Hyphomicrobiales bacterium
CCTTGGCTGCTACCGTGGCCTGCGCCATCGTCGCCAGCTGCCCGTCCGCGGCCAGCGCACCCATACCAACGCCCGCACCCGCAAGGGCAAGGCGAAGCCGATCGCCGGCAAGAAGAAGTAATTCAGACCTTCGCGTCCCGGGGAGCCCGCTCACGCGGCTCCGCCGGGTTTCGATTGTCTGCGGTGTAGCCGCTGGAACTACGGCGGCGCTAGAGACCCAAAGGAAAGAGACCAATGGCAAAAGAAGCAGGCCGCGTCCGCCGCCGCGAACGCAAGAACATCGCCTCGGGCGTCGCCCATGTGAACTCGTCGTTCAACAACACGATGATCACCATCACCGACGCTCAGGGCAACACGATCTCCTGGTCCTCTGCCGGCACCATGGGCTTCAAGGGTTCGCGCAAGTCGACCCCCTATGCCGCCCAGATGGCCGCCGAGGACGCAGCTCGCAAGGCTGCCGAGCACGGCATGCGCACCCTCGAGGTCGAAGTGTCGGGTCCAGGTTCGGGCCGTGAGTCTGCCCTGCGCGCCCTTCAGGCCGCCGGCTTCACGGTGACCTCGATCCGCGACGTCACGCCGATCCCGCACAACGGCTGCCGTCCGCGCAAGCGTCGTCGCGTCTGATCAGTTTCAAGTGTTTGCACGGCCCAAGCCGACGGGCCGGCCGTGCGATCCTGCCGCGGCATCCGCCGCGGCAAAACTACATTGGCGCAAGGCCATGGTCGACGGACCGATATGCCGGCGCCGAGAGGTAAACCAAGATGTCGATCCAGAAGAACTGGCAGGAACTCATCCGCCCCAACAAGCTCGAGGTTACATCGGGTGATGATCCGCGTCGCCAGGCGACCGTCGTTGCCGAGCCACTCGAGCGCGGTTTTGGCCTGACGCTCGGCAATGCGCTGCGTCGCGTGCTGTTGTCGTCCCTGCAGGGCGCGGCCATCGTCTCCGTCCATATCGACGGCGTGCTGCACGAGTTCTCGTCCATCCCGGGCGTTCGCGAAGATGTCACCGACATCATCCTGAACATCAAGGACATCGCCATCAAGATGCAGGGCGAAGGCCCGAAGCGCATGGTCCTGAAGAAGCAGGGCCCGGGCTCGGTGCTCGCCGGTGACATCGCCACCGTTGGCGACGTGCAGGTTCTGAACCCTGACCTCGTGATCTGCACCCTCGACGAGGGCGCCGAGATCCGCATGGAATTCACGGTTGCAACCGGCAAGGGCTATGTCCCCGCCGACCGCAACCGCGCTGAGGACGCTCCGATTGGCCTGATCCCGGTCGACAGCCTCTATTCGCCTGTCAAGAAGGTCAGCTACCGGGTTGAGAATACCCGCGAAGGCCAGATCCTCGACTATGACAAGCTGACGCTGACGGTCGAGACCGATGGCGCCATTTCGCCCGAGGACGCGGTGGCTTTCTCCGCCCGCATCCTGCAGGACCAGCTGAACGTCTTCGTGAACTTCGAAGAGCCGAAGCGCGAAGAGGCTGCCCCGTCGATCCCCGAGCTCGCCTTCAACCCGGCGCTGCTCAAGAAGGTCGACGA
>CAISZN010000254.1 GCA_903889985.1 uncultured Hyphomicrobiales bacterium
CGATCTCCAAGATGTCGCTTACGCCGCCGGCAGGAAACGGCACAACGAGTTTTATTGGTCGCGTCGGATAATCGGCTGCGATCGCGGCTTTCGATAAGGTTGGCCCAATTGCGGAAGCGACGGCTAATTTAAGAAATAGACGTCGCGGAAATTTCATGACGCTGTCCCTCAGGTTCATTCCGGATACTCAATGGTGACCAACGCCGCTTGCTAAATCAATTGCCGTTCATTGAGATTAACCTCAATTCTTAGGCCTTCCAAGTTCAAGTAATTTGATTGGTGCAATTGTCTGAATAAGACGGAGCGACTGCGCCATGACCTGCTTTGTCTTGGCTGGTTGGCGACTAGCACGTGGAGTGGCTACCTAATCCATCATTGAGGACCAAGAGCATAAACATGTCGTCTCGACTCACACGTTCTCAAGAGGGCTTAAGTGTGCCGCAAACGAGCGAGGTCGCCCGCCATCTGTCTGCTGGAAGAACGTTCAAGATGCAGTAGCTGATTTGTCTCATTTGTGGCGCTTGTCTTTTCCTCTGGAGATTGATTTTTAAAACGTGCTGAGCCGAGAAAGACCGCCATGAGGCAGAACATGGTGCCATAAAGAATGGCGGTCTTCCTGTTAAAACGTGCCTTCATATCTGATGGCAGTTATCTGATTTTATTGGGCCGCGGTGCGATGCGCTTCCTCTTGAATCAGCACGTTCACCAGATCGAGTGGAGATTCTGTTTCTTCAAGCATGCCCCAGCTCTTGACCCATTCTGTTGTACGCTCAAGCTCATCCTGTGGAATCGGAGCGGGATCGCAAACAACAATGCGACCAGCGCGCAAATCGTCGAGTGAAAGAGTTCCAATCTCCGGATCCTTCGCCTTGTGATAGTCAATGAAGTACTGGAGATACTTCTTCTTGTCTGCATTGATGCGTTTCACGGCTTCTTTCACTGCGCGGTTAAACCGCGCATAGGTGTCTGCATCGACGCGATCGGAAGCTACTTCGGTGCCGTGATAAAACGCCGAACAGATGATGCGACAGCCATTTTTCTCTGCGAGTGAAATATAGGGCTCAGTCAAAGTCGCCGCTTCGATCTCGCCCTTCATCATGGCGTTATATCGATTGCGAGAACCGCTCGGCGCAGGCACGACCTTGACCATTTCGCGCGGAAGGAAGCCACCCAAGAGGTGCAAAGCAAGATAGTGGGTGCCAGCATAGAACGGCACGCCCACAGAACGGTTGGCAAGCTGTTGCGCTGTGTAGACCGGTGAGTCTGGACGCACGACAATCGCCGCGTAAGTGACGATCGCGCGACGGCCGAGCTGGCGGGAGCCGACGCTCGTGTCTTCGACCCGACAGTAATTTCCCCACTCGCAGGCATTGTACATGTCTGCCTTGCCCTGCTCGACCAGCTTTCCATGGCTGCCGAAAGGATTGACCCCGAGGGGGTTGCTTTCATCCTTGGCGACCGTCTTCACGCCTGCCTCATCGCGGTCTGCCCACGTGACCTGAATGCCCTCTTTTTCGAAGAGTCCTTCGTTGAAGGCAACCAGTTCAGGCAGTCCCTGGAAGGGTGAAGTCGATTCCAGAACAAGAGTTTTCATGCGTTTACTCCCCTAGGTTTGCTCAGTCAGGGAACCGGGCATGGCTTTGTTTCGCCAAAACCAGTTAGCGTAATAGGCGTCTTCTGCGCGTCTGACACCGTGCGAAAATCGGTGTCGTTGAAAATGCTGCAAATGGCGTGGACATCAAAGCTGCCACCCGCAGAATAAGCAACGGGCAATGTGACAGGTCTTCCTTCATCGAACTCTTCAAGTGTCTTTGCGTGAACAGCTGCAAGAAGGTCAGCTTCTAGGCAACACGAGACAACCTGACAGCTGAAGGATCGAACGACCATTCGCGCCCCTTAATTGGTAGCACTTATCGCTTCGATAGGTGCTCAGCTCGTTTCATGGACTGACGACATGCTGTCAGAAGTTGAACTCTCGCTCAAGCTTAAAGGATTCGCTGATGGCACATAGATTGTGATCGCTGGCCGTAGACGCGGCAAGCATCAAACAGATTGACTTATAGCTCTCGCTAGGATTTTAAACCATGGCGTTTAGAGCTTTCGCGGACTGCAGATTAGGTCATAATTTGAAACGCCGATGACGGCCCGTCGCGAAGGGTCTTTCTGCCCGCTGGAAACCACCACCGCATGTCGTTCCCATCCCTTGATAACACCTACGCCCGGCTGCCTGAGGTTTTTCACGCGCACGTTCGGCCGACGCCCGTTGCGGCCCCCCAGCTTCTCAAGCTGAATATTCGCCTTGCGGTGGATCTGGGTCTCGATCCGGAGCTTTTGTCGGCGCAAGATGGCGTCGAGGTTCTGGCGGGGAATCGCGTTCCCGTGGGTTCAGAGCCAATTGCGAGCGCCTATGCGGGACATCAGTTTGGATATTTCAATCCCGAACTTGGAGATGGTCGCGCTATCTTGCTGGGTGAGATTCTGACTCCATCCGGAGAACGCAGGGACATCCAGCTGAAGGGTTCCGGCCTGACCCCGTTCTCAAGGCGGGGAGATGGTCGTGCTGCATTGGGCCCCGTCCTGCGGGAGTATATTGTCAGCGAGGCAATGCATGCCTTGCGAATTCCCACAACGCGATCCCTGGCAGCCGTGGCAACCGGCGAG
>CAISZN010000255.1 GCA_903889985.1 uncultured Hyphomicrobiales bacterium
CGTGGGCCGCGTGCGTGAAACGGCCTATGAGATGCTGGTGTCCTGCATCGCCGTGATCGTGCTTGGCATACCAATCGGCACAGCGCTCTTTCGCTACAAGGCCCTGCGGCGGGCCATGGAAGACTGGGTCGCGGCGCTGGCAGCAGCCCCCCTCGTCCTCGCCTTTCCGCTCTTTCTGGTGATGTTTGGCCGCAGCTCCATGACGATCATCGTCATGTCGACGATCACCGGCCTTGCCCCCATCATCATCAAGACGACCGAGGGCCTGATCGGTGTGCGGCAGGTGCTCATCAACGTCGGCCTGAGCCTCAAGCTCACCCAGTCGCAGATGTTCCGGAAGATCCTGCTCCCTGCGGCACTGCCTGTCATTTTCTCAGGCATTCGCCTGAGCTGGACCTTCGTGCTCATCAGCGTGGTCGGCATCGAATTCCTGATCAATCTGGGCGGCCTTGGCCAGCTCATCAATGATCTTGCCGAACGCTACGACCTGCCGGGCACCTATGCCTCCATCGGCTTCGTGATCCTGGTCAGCATCGGCTTTTTCGTCATTCTGGAACGGTTGGAAAAATGGCTTCGTCCGGCGACCTGAATCCGACGGCGACCAACGCCTTCCGCAAACCCGCGGCCAGCGGCATCGATCCGGCCAACTGGATCCGCCTCGGCTTCGTCCTGACCATCGTCATCGCTTGGGAAGCGCTCTCGCGGTCAGGCCTGCTGTTTCGCGACGTGGTGCCCTCCATCGTGGCCATCAGCGCCTCCATCTGGAAGCTGCTCATCAATCCAGCCTTCTATGCAAACCTGCAGGTGACCGCCTGGGAGATCTTCCTGTCGCTCGTCATCGGCAGCGCGCTTGGCGTTTTCACCGGCATCGTGCTGGGCGCGAACCGTTTCCTCGCCAATGCCTACGAGCCCTATGTCTATTACCTCGCCCCCACGCCACGCATCATCTTCTTCCCGGTCATGATCATGTGGTTTGGCGTGGGCATCGCCTCGAAGATCGCACTTGGTGCCATGGCCTGCTTCTTCACGGTGGCGCTGTCGACCGCCAGTGGCATGCGTCAGATCGATAAGGTGCTGATCCGGGTCGGGCGCACCTTCCGCGCGACACCCCTGCAGATGGCCTTCAAGATCTATCTGCCCGCCATGCGCGTGCCCGTGCTCAACGGCATCAGGCTGGGCTTTGGCACGGCGACGGTGACGGCCCTGCTGGCGGAGACGAAGCTCTCCAATCAGGGCCTCGGCTTCATGATCATGCAGATCTATTCGCGTTTCGACATGCCTTCGCTCTATGGGCTGCTGATCATCGTCTTCGTGCTCGCGGGCCTCGGCAATCTCATTCTCAGCAAGGCGACCGGCACGTCAGCCTGACCAAGCCGGACATGACAACAGGGGAACGCCCATGATCCGCTCGTTCATTGCAGCGACACTCGCCCTCGGCACGGCGCTCACCGCCAGTCCCGCCAGCGCCCTCGACAAGATCAAGGTCGCCATCGGCGGCAAGGGGCTGGGCGAATCCGAGGTTTCGGAAGCTGGCCAGATCAAGGGCATCTTCGCCAAGCATGGCATCGAACTCGAGATTTTCTATACGGCGGGCAGCGGCGAGACCCAGCAGGCGGTCATCGCCGGCAGCGCTGACCTTGGCGTGGCCACGGGCCTTCTGGGTGCCATTGGTGCCTATGCCAAGGGAGCGCCCCTGCGCATCATCGGTGCGAGCTTCACCGGCGACTCGAACCTCTTCTGGTATGTGCGCGCAGATTCGCCGCTGAAGGAACCGAAGGACGCAGCAGGCAAGACGGTCGCCTATTCGACCAACGGATCTTCAGCCCACAATGTCGTGCTGCAGATGCAGAAATATCTAGACGTTGCCCTGAAACCGACCGCGACCGGCACCGGTCCGGCCACCCTCACGCAGGTCATGTCCAACCAGATCGATGTTGGCTGGTCGGGTGCGCCCTTCGGCGTGGCGCAGGTTGAAAAGGGCGACATCCGCGTGCTGTGGCGGGCCTCGGATGTGCCAGCTCTGGCCAACCAGACTTCACGGGTCATCCTCGCCAATGCGAATTTCCTGACCTCGAAGAAAGACCTCGTGCAGCGCTACATGGACGCCTATCGCGAGACCACGGACTGGATCTACCAGTCGCCGGATGGCGCTGCTGCCTATGCCGCATGGGCAGAAGTGCCGGTCGCGATTGCCAAGCGCACGCTGGACGACTTCGTCACCTACAAGGCCGCCAATCCGGACAAGGTCTCCGATCTCGAAGGCGCTGTCGCTGCGGCTGTGGATTTCAAATATATCCCGGCACCCCTGAGCGCCGAGCAGATGAAGGATCTCGTGCAGATCCCGCCGCGCCGGTAAGCGCGCAAAGTTCTGTCAGAACTCGTCCACAAGCCTCGTCAAGTCGAAGGCATCGACGTCCTGCAGGAATTCGATGAAAGCCGTCGCGACGTAGTCGGCAAGTTGCTCGCCCTTGTCGGCACTGGCCTTGCCAGCATTCCCCATGGCGCCCGTCTCGTTGAGGTCCTGCGCCATCCAGGCGAATGAGAGCGGGCCCGTGGCGCGCAGCCACTGGAAGTTCTGCGCAATCTCGACGCTCGTGGGCACGAAGTCGGTGATCTCCTCTGGCCGCACCAAGTCGGGGCGATAGGCCAACATGAGCGAGGTCTCGATGTCGCCGCCATGGATGCCATGCTGGCGCTCATGGGCATCGAAGAGCCCGTCCGGGTAGCCGAAGCGATGCAGCGATGCCGGGATGACCAGCATGGAATGGCGCACCCGCAGTTCCCGCGCAACGATATCGATGACCGCC
>CAISZN010000256.1 GCA_903889985.1 uncultured Hyphomicrobiales bacterium
CTGCTGGGGATTCTTTTCCAGCGAGCGCATGGTTCGGTTGACCTCGTCAAGGGTTCGGCGGCTTTCGGCCGCCAGGGCCTCGTATTGCCTCAGGCCAGGACCCGTGAACTGCTTGAGGTTCGCCGTCAGCTCCCGGGTGCGCACGTCCAGGTTGTCGGCAAGCTTGCGAAGAGACTTAGCCGCCTCCCCCACCTCGTCGAACATGCTCTTGGAGCCTGGCTGGCCAAGGAAGCCCTGAGCGCTGTCGATCACACCGTCGATCTTGGCTGCAGACGCATTCAGCTTGGCCACAAGCTCACGGGTATCACTGACAATGGCGTCAATGCTGCCTGTGTTCCTGTTCAGCGAGTCGGTGAAAGGTTTCAGATTGTGGCCAAGGTCGCCCATGCTCTGCATGAAATCTCCGACACCAGCCGAGTTGTCGGCGAGCGCCTGGGAGAAGGTCTCCAGATTCTTCATCGTCCGGCCGACGGTCCCTGAATTGTCACCGACAAAGCTGTCTGCCTTGTCGATAAGGCCATCAATCTTGCCAGACAGTGTTTGCAGGGTCTCGACGATGTTCTGGAATTCGGAACGATCTGCCTGCAGCGTGGGGGGGCTGCCCTCAAGTTCCTTCGCATCAGCCGAACCGCCGGACAAAGCAACCGATGCCACGCCCGTCAGGCCCTGGAATTCAAGCCGTGCGCGCGTGTCCGTCTTGACAGGCGTGCGGCGGTCGATGTCGATCAGCGCATAGACAATGCGCGGATCGTCACCGAGATCGATCTGGGTGACCTCGCCCACACGAAGGCCGTTGAACAATACCCACGACCCACGGGCCAGACCCGAGACGGAGCTCGTGAAGGCCAGACGGTAGATGCGCCGGTTCGACGGCTTGTCACTGCCCGAGAACCAGAAGACGAACGCAAATGCGCCGGCGATGACCGCCAGCGTGAAAGCGCCGATAAGGGCGTAATTGGCTCTCGTCTCCATGAAACCTGTCAACCCGTCTGTGATGCGCCCCGACAGTCGCAGTGAATCGAGGCTCTTTCAAGTTAAGCTATCCGATCAACAGGATCCCAGGCCAACGACGTCATTTGGGCACGAGCTGGCGCGCCCGCTTGCCATGGAAATAGGCCCTCAGCCAGGGATGGTCCGATGCCAGCAGGTCATCGATTGGACCGGCAGCGATCACCTTCTTGTCGGCGAGCGCGGCAATGCGGTCGCAGATCGAATAGAGGCTGTCCAGGTCGTGGGTCACCATGAAGACTGTCAGCCCGAGGGTCTTCTGCAGGGTCGCGATCAGATCATCGAATTCGGCTGCGCCAATCGGATCAAGGCCGGATGTCGGCTCATCGAGGAAGAGAATCTCCGGATCGAGCGAGAGGGCGCGGGCAAGTGCTGCACGCTTGATCATGCCACCCGAAAGTTCCGAGGGGAATTTGTTTGCCGCGTCGCGGGCGAGACCGACCATTTCGATCTTGAGCAAGGCAAGCTCATCCATCAGATCCTGCGAGATCTTCAGATATTCGCGCATCGGAACCTGAATATTCTGCAGAACGGTCAAGCCCGAAAACAACGCGCCTTGCTGGAAGAGAACCCCCCAGCGTCGTTCCAGTGCGCGACGCTGCACGGCAGTCAGTAAATCAAGATCCTGCCCAAGGACGTTGATCTTGCCTGATTTCTTGTGCAGGAGTCCGAGAATGGTGCGTGTGAGGACGGACTTGCCTGTCCCAGACCCGCCAACGAAGCCGAGAACCTCCCCTCGATAGACATCGAGATCGAGTTGGCTGAGCACGTCCTTCGTGCCAAAACCCACGACAAGGTCCCGCACGCTGATGGCAACGTCGCGCTGTTGAGGAGTGCTGGTCGTCATCGGCACTCCCTCAGTACTTGATCGCAGCAAAGAACATGGCGAAGAGCCCGTCCACGACGATGACCATGAAAATGGATTTCACGACCGAATTCGTGACCTGCCGGCCAAGCGATTCCGCCGAGCCCTGCACAGCAAGACCCTCCATCGAGGAGATCATGCCAATCACCAGCGCCATGAACGGTGCCTTGATGAGCCCCACCATGAAGGTGTTGACGCCGATTGCGCCCTTCAGCCGGTCCATGAAAATTTCTGGCGAGATGCCCCCATAGGCCCATGACACGACAAGCCCGCCAAACAGGGCTGCAATGTCCGACAGGAAGGTCAGCAGCGGCAGGCAGATCAGAAGCGCAATGAGCCGCGGAACGATCAGAACCTCGATGGGATTCATGCCCATGACACGCAGAGCATCGATCTCCTCGCGCATCTTCATCGAGCCGATCTCGGCAGTGATCGCAGATCCGGAACGGCCAGCCACCATGATGGAGGTCAGCAGCACGGCGAGTTCGCGCAATACGAGGATACCAATGAGGTCGACTGTGAAAGTCGAGGCACCAAACCGTGCGAGCTGGAAAAGTCCCTGCTGGGCAACAATACAGCCGACCAGAAAGTTGATCAGCGCGATGATGGGCAGGCCACGAAAAGCAAAACTCTCGATGTGATAGACAATCGACGTCAGGCGAAGTCGTGCCGGATTCAGCAGCACGCGCCCGACTGCCGTGATGAGATGGCCAAGAAAGGCCACACCACTCACGAAGTCCTGCCAGGCAAATACGACATTCTGCCCGACTTCCGCGAGAAGATCGAAGATCAGGAAGGTCCGAGGAGCCGGAGGCTGATCGAAGCTGCGATAATGGGCCTCTTCCAGCAGGATAGCCTGACCGGGCATCTGTCCCTCGATCGTGGCTGGCACTTTACGAGCGCTGATCTCGACGCGAGCGCGGTCGATCACCCAGGCACCTGCCGTATCCATTGCCTCGATCGAGGACAGGTCGATGATGACGTTGGGAGCGCCCTTGCCCTCCTGGGCAAGCTTGCGAGCAGAGGTTTCCAGGGC
The DNA here is from genome assembly GCA_903889985.1 of uncultured Hyphomicrobiales bacterium. Classification (GTDB taxonomy): domain Bacteria; phylum Pseudomonadota; class Alphaproteobacteria; order Rhizobiales; family Beijerinckiaceae; genus Terripilifer. The sequence goes on from CAISZN010000256.1 coordinate 2,910, forward strand.
CGATTGGCCGATGGTCCAGCTGCCAGCAAGCTTGAGCCGCAGGGCTTCCCCCGATCGCTCGCTCGAATAGGTCGGCTCGGCAGACATGCAGCGCTCCTCGCCACTCAGGCAATCCGCCGCTGGACGACTACGCCCTCTTAGCGACGCGCAAGGGCGAAGTCGAGGCAGCAAAGACATCATCCAGCGGCCTGGTCCCGCAACCCATCACTCCATGACGGCAGCGCGCAGGATGCAGACCATGGTTGCACGCGCAGGCTTGTCGGACATGTTGCGGATGACATGGGGCCGGTCACATCGATAGCGCAGCGTGTCGCCAGCCTTGGCCGTATCCGTGATGCCCGCAACCTCAACCACAAGCTCGCCCTCGAGCACTGAGAGGCATTCAACCGAGCCATGCTGATGCGGCTCGGAGGCGAGCACGCCACCAGCCTCAGCTTCGAAATCATACCACTGCAGCCATTCGACAGTCTTGATCCAGCCGATGATGGCGAGCCGGCACTTGCCGTCCTCTGAGACGAGGATCGGTGTGTCGCCGCGATTGGACTTGTCGATGAAGGGCTCGTCGTCCGACGCCTGCAGGATCCGGTCGATGGCCACGTCGAGTGCCTGCGCCAGCCGCCAGATGGTGGCGAGTGTCGGGTTGGTCTCGTTGCGCTCGATCTGGCTGATGATGGATTTGGCGACCCCGGAATGGTCGGATAGCTCGGAAAGGGACATGTTGTGAGCCTTGCGCAGGCGCGCAACTGTCCGGCCCAGTTGGCCTGATAGCGCCACCGCGCCAGCCTCCAGCGCCTTTGCCTTGTCCTTGCCCTCAACGCCCATCGGACCGTTTTTCCTTGCCGGGATCGTTTGAGATACTAGTCCATTTCGTTCGAAATATCGAACAAAATCGCTAGTGAAGGGGTCCGCTGCCGATCGGAAGGATCTTGCGTGTTGGCCACCTTCGCTCGCCAAGAATGACCATGACTCCTGCTGCAGCGATGATGGCAGCCCCCATCAGGACGGTCGAAGAGGGCCATTCGTTCAGGAAGACGACGCCCAGGATGAGCACGAAGATCATCGAGACATAGTCGAAACAGGCGATCACCGAGGCATCGGCAAGGGTGAAGCCGCGAGTCATCAGGATTTGGCCAAGACCACCGAGAAAGCCCGCGCAGATGAGAATGAGGCACTCCGTCCAGGGCGGCGTCACCCAGGCCTGTCCCTGCATCAGGTGGGCAAAGGGCAGCGACGAAGGCCAAAACGAGCCAAGGAGCGTCAGGCTGAGCCCCAGCACTGCACCCGTCGACTGAAAATAGAAGACCACAGCTCCCATGTGCTCGGTCTGCACGAGGCGCCGGGTCTGGATCATCGCGATGGCGACACAGAAAGCCCCGGCGAGCGCGCAGAAGGCCCCGATGGCGCCACGCGCTGCGCTGGGATCGCTGGAGCCCAGATGTTCCCACAGCATCAGCATCACGCCGCCAAAGCCAATGAGCACGCCCGCCCAGCGTCCCGGAGAGACCACCTCCTTGAGCCAGAAGGCCGCCAGCACCACAATGATCAACGGCCCCGCATAGCCCACCGCCGTCACATCGGCGAGGGGCAGGAAATTGAAGGCCGTGAAGGAGAGGAACATGCTGCCGACACCCGCAAAGGAGCGCAGGAGATGTCCACGGAACCAGCGCGTCTGAAGTGCGCCCGGAAACTCCCCTCTCTGCCATAACCAGACCACCAGGACCGGCAGCGCGAAGAAGGACCGGAAGAACAC
>CAISZN010000257.1 GCA_903889985.1 uncultured Hyphomicrobiales bacterium
CAAGGCAGCTTTCGATGAGCTGAAGGCGCAGCTCGATGCAGAGACACAGGCCCGCGCCCAGCAGCTCGAGACCCTGAAGGCGCAGCTCGGCGACCGCGCCAATGCGCGCGACACCTTCGCCGCCCTCGCCCAGCGCGGCGGCTGGACGGCCATAGGTGCCCCCGTGGTCTCGATCATCGTGACGCTTGGCTTCTTCGTGCTGGTGGCCACGCTCATTCTGAGTGACCGCGTAACGGCGCTGAAATCCGACAGCACGGTGCTGCAACTGCTGAACGTCATGTTCGGCACCTTCGCGACGGGCTTCGCGACGGTCATCAGTTTCTGGCTTGGCTCATCCGAGGGCTCGCGCAACAAGGATGCGGCTGCCTTCGCCCTGCAGAGCCAGCAGGCGGCGCAGGCCCATGAGGTGGCAAAAGCCACCACCGCCCAGGCGGGCGAGGTGATCAGGTCTCAGGCCAGCGGCCCAGCGTCGGGCGGCCATGCGCAGCCCACCCTGGCCGCGGCCAATTTCAAGGCATGCGTCGATCTCGTGCTCGTGCAGGAGGGGGGCTTCACTGACAATCCGGCCGATCCCGGGGGCGCAACAAATCTTGGCATCACCAAACGAACTTTGGAAAGCTGGCGCAGCGGGCCAGTGAGCGTGGATGATGTAAAGGCGCTGACGCGGGAAGAGGCCTCAGACATCTATCGTGCCAATTACTGGAACGTTCTTCATTGCGATTCCCTCCCGCCGGGTGTCGATCTGGTGACCTTCGACATCGGCGTGAACGCCGGGCCCTCGAGGGCTGCGCGCATGCTGCAGAAGGCCGTTGGCGCGGCGCAGGATGGGGCCATCGGGCCTGCGACTCTTGCTGCCACCCGTGCGGCCAATCCTGTCGAGGTGATCCGCTCCCTGACGGCGAGCAGGCTTGCCTTCTATCAGGGCCTCAACACCTGGGATCAGTTCGGCAAGGGCTGGACGCGTCGCGCGAATGATATCGAAAGCGCAGCACTCGCCATGGTCAAGGGGTGAGGCTTCCTTATGGAACAATTTCTCCAGACGCTCTCCGATGCCATCAAGGCTGCCGGTGCAACAACGCTCACGCTGTCGGCCTGTGTGGTGTTGCTGCTGGCATTGCTTGCTGATCGCTGGTTTGGTCACGCGCGCCTGCTCGTCAGGCTGGTGATCTTCCTGATCCTTCTGCTCGCCGACTGCGGCATCCTCTGGTTTTCCTATGCACCTCCCCTCCCGCCGATGAACAGGTTAGGCATTGCCCGCAGCAACTATGTGATCGACCTGCAGTATCGCGGCATCAGCCAGGCCGAGGCGACAGAGGTCATGAACGAACTGAAGTCCAAGGGTTGGACCGTCTATGGAGTCGAGGAATGTGGCGCCCAACACAAGTGCGATGACTTCCGACCCTCGATCATCAAATACGGAGCCAGCTCCAACGCGATTGCAGCCGAAGTGCTCTATGACGATGTCGGATCCCTCAGGCACCGGCTCGCGCCCCTGATCTATTCGCGGGACGAGCATATCAAGCCGACCCATATTGAATTGTGGATCGGACGCTGAGCCTTCAGCGCTCAGGTGGGTTGATGACCTTGCGATACCGCTCGGCTTCCTGAGGCGTCACGTCGGTCACGGCGCGCACGTTGCGCTGGATGTCCTCGCCGCTGGCGAAGTCGACCTCGATGTGGCGCAGGTCTGCGGCAGCGCGCAGCTTCGGGTCGGCGACGGTCTGCGCGAAGACATTGCGCAAATAGTCCACCCGGGTCTTCGGCACGCCAGGACCCACGACGAAGCTGCGCCCGATCTCGTCCTTCGCGGCAAGAAAGCCGAGCAGCTTGCGGTCGGCGTCACTGGTCGCCAGTTCCGTGATGGCGGGCGCATCGGGAAAGGCAGTGATGCGCTTGGGCGCATTCACATAGAGCACCGAGACCGTGTTTTGCTTCAGCCAGTCAGGCCGGTCGTTCACCAGCTCCTCGGCGGCGGCGAAGGTGATGCCGTCGAGCTCGCCCTTGTCCATGGCCAGATAGATTTCGCGGCTGCCCTTGTAACCGATGATGAGCTCGAACTTCGTGCCGACCAGCTCATTCATGGCGCGGGAGACCTGCCCGCCGTAATCCTCTGCACCCGTGGCGCCCATGCGCACGGTCTTGCCCTTTGCCTCCGCGATGGAGCGCACGCCGCTGGCGGTGCGCGAGATGCCGAGCGTCCGGCGAGCCCCAAGGCGTCCGAGCCACTGGAATTCGCGGGCGTCGAGGGTGGCACGGCCCGGCTGCAGTACCTGGTTCATCGCCGTGCTTTCGAGCGGGATGAAAAGCACCGTGCCGTCCTGAGGTGCAGCTGAATAGACCCAGTTTGCCGCGACCATGGAGGCGGCACCCGGCATGTTGCGCACGATGACCGCACGCACACCGGGCATATGGCTGCCGATGAATTCCGCCAGCAGGCGGCCGTAGAGGTCAAAGCCCCCGCCTGGCTCATAGCCTACCACCAAGGTGAGGGTCCTGCCGCTGTAGAAGCTTTCGGCTTCGGACTGTTGGCCTTGGACGGGATAGATCGAGAGAAGGCCGAGTGCTGCGGCTGCGGCGAGGCCCCTCACCCTGACCCTCTCCCCGCGCGCGGGGAGAGGAGATCTCGCAGGATGGTGGTTCTCCCTCTCCCGCTTGCGGGAGAGGGTTGGGGTGAGGGCCTGCGGAACCGTCTGAAGTGCCTGAAGCAAGGTCTCAACCCTTCGGCGGAAGGGTCTCGA
>CAISZN010000258.1 GCA_903889985.1 uncultured Hyphomicrobiales bacterium
CGGGCTCCGGGCTGTGCGCTGATCCAATCACGCCACTGCGCTAAAGCGGTTACGCCGCAGACCAGGATCATGCTCGACGCAATCGACACCGAACACGTCCATGCCGCGATGATGAAAGTGATCGAGGACCGCGACCAACTCAACACCTGGCGCGCCGCAGCGCAGGGGGAAGCGGCGAATTACTACTCCTTCGCCCATTACCGTGCTAACATTTCCGCGCTGCTGGACGAAATGGGGATCTGATCCTTGGGACTCAGTGTCCCGGAAAATCCATCAGCGACTGAACCGAGACTCCGGTCCCGCGCAAACGATCCGCGCCGAGCAGGTCTGGCAGATCAATAACGAACAGCGCGTGATCGACGCTTGCCCCGGCTTGCCGCAACAGATCGGTCGTTGCCATGGCCGTCCCGCCGGTGGCGATCAGATCATCGACGATCACCAATCGGATGCCCGGGCTCACGCAAGAAGGATCAATCTCCAACCGGTCGGTGCCATATTCCAGCGCATAGTCGATGCCTAACCCAAGTTCGACATTTTTCGGGTGATTTTGCCGTGATTTCGCCGATTTTGCGAGATTTTCGCACAGAAAATGGCGGAAAACCGTGGGTTCGGTGGTGGGGGTAAAAGTGTAGTGCCATAATATTTGGTATGGGTATTGCGTTATGGGCGCGCCTCTGCCATGCTCGCGTCGATGTTCATCCGCCGCACCAGGACCAGCAGCCGAAAGACTGGCGACAGCTATGAAACCTTCCGCCTGGTCGAGGCCGTGCGCGAGGGAAAGACTGTCAAGCAGCGCACAATCCTTAACCTGGGCGCGCATTTCGACGTGCCGCAGATTGATTGGGCGGTGCTTGCAGCGCGGATCGACGAGTTACTGCACGGCCAGGTCGGGTTTCTGGGCGTGTCCGAAGAGATCGAGGCCGTGGCCCAGCGCTACGCAGCCCAGATCCTCGCGCGTGCGGGACAGGAGGCCGAAACGAGCCTGGCCGAGGGCGACGAGCGCTTCCAGGAGGTCGATCTGGCCTCGCTCGAGCTGGTCAGGCCGCGTACGGTCGGGGTCGAGCATGCCGCGCTCTCGGCGATACACGCGCTCGGCCTGCCAGAAAAGCTTGCGGAGCTCGGCTTCAACGGCCCGCAGCGTGCGGCCGCGCTTGGCAACATCATCGGCCGTATTGCGCGCCCTGCCAGCGAGCGCGCAACCCATGACTGGCTGCAGCACACAACCGCGCTCGGCGAGCTCGTCGGATATGATTACGAGCGGCTCAACCTCCAGCAGCTCTATCGCAGCGCAGACCAGTTGCTCAAACACCGTGAGGCGCTCGAGGCGCATATCTTCGGCGCTGCCCAGTCGCTGTTCGGATTTGAAAACACGATCACGCTCTATGACCTGACCAACACCTACTTTGAGGGCACCGCGGCTGGGAACCCGAAGGCCAGTCGCGGCCACTCCAAGGAAAAGCGCAGCGACTGTCCGTTGGTTACCTTGGGACTGGTGCTCGATGTCAGCGGCTTTCCCAGGCGCAGCCGGATCTTTGCCGGCAATGTCACAGAGGGCACAACGCTTGAGGCCATGCTGGCTGAGCTGGGTGCGACCGCTGGCACCAATGTCGTGATGGATGCCGGCATTGCCACCGAGGCCAATCTGGCGTGGCTGACGCAAGCCGGTTATCGCTATGTCGTAGTCAGTCGCAAGCGCGAACGCCGCTTCGATCCCGAGCAGGCCAGCCTCGTGCAAACCGCCAGCGGCATGCCGGTTCAGGTTCAGCGGGTCGATGACCCCGAGACAGGCGAGACGCTCCTCTACTGTCATTCGCCGGCTCGCGCCGACAAGGACAGGGCGATCGACACCACAAAGGCAGCAGGCTTCGAGGCCGCGCTGCAAAAGCTCGCCGATGGTCTTGCCAAACCACGCGGGTCCAAAAATCCCGCCAAGCTCCACGAACGCATCGGCCGGGCCAAACAGAAATACCCGCGCGCCGCCCAGCATTATACGATCGAGGTGACGCTCGATAAACCGGGCCAGTCAGTCACCGCGATCACCTGGAGCAAAACCCCCAGGCCCAACTCAACGGTGACCCATCCCGGCGTCTATTGCCTGCGCACCACGCTGACCGAGCACGACGATGCGACCCTGTGGCGTATCTACTCCATGCTCACAAATCTGGAATCCGTGTTCCGGTCGCTCAAGACCGACCTTGGCCTGCGGCCCGTGTATCACCAGATCGAGCGTCGCGTTGAAGGCCATCTGTTCATCAGTGTCCTGGCCTACAGTATCGTCCATTCCATGCGACTGCAGCTCAAGGCCGAGGCCATCTCGGACTCCTGGGAAACCATCCGCAACACCCTTGCCACCCAGGTTCGCATCACCACCACCCTCAAGCGCCGCGATGGCCGCACCATCCATGTCCGCAAGGCCTCACGGCCCGAGCCGCGCCAGCAGACCATCCACGCAGCACTCAGGCTCACCGCCAATCCCGGAGGCACCCAGCAAACCGTCGTGTGAGCTGTGGTGTCTGGTACGTGGCGCTGTGCTGGCAGTGTCAGCGCGGTTCGCACAAATGTAGTGCCAAGCGCGCCCCTTCACCCACCCGAACGCCGCAGACATCCGCCGTTGCGTAGTGCAAGATGTCGAACTTGGGCTAA
>CAISZN010000259.1 GCA_903889985.1 uncultured Hyphomicrobiales bacterium
GATGACCGCCTCAATGGAGTTGGCCGTCGAGAATTCGCTTGGATTGATGATGCCGACCTGCGGCACATAGAGCGCGCCTGCAACGCCCGCCATCATCGCTGACAGGGTGAAGACCACGAGCTTGTAGATCTCGACGCGATAGCCAATGAAGCGCGTGCGCGACTCTGCATCGCGGATGGCGATGAGCACCTTGCCGAATTTCGAGATCACCACTGCGCGGGCGATCAGATAACCCAGGACCAGCATCAGGGCCGTTGCCGTGAAGAGACCGGCGCGCGTGCCGCCTGACTGGACGTTGAAGCCCAGAATATCCTTGAAGTCTGTCAGGCCGTTGTTGCCGCCAAACCCCATGTCGTTGCGGAAGAAGGCCAGCAGAAGCGCATAGGTCATGGCCTGGGTGATGATCGACAGATAGACGCCGGTGACGCGCGAGCGGAAGGCGAACCACCCGAAGCAGAAGGCGAGGATGCCCGGCACCAGCAGCACCATGATCATCGCATAGGTGAAGGAGCTGAAGCCGAACCAGGTGAAGGGCATGGACTTCCAATTCAGGAAGACCATGAAGTCGGGCAGGTCCGGATTGGCATAGACGCCGCGGGTGCCGATCTGGCGCATGAGGTACATGCCCATCGCATAGCCACCCAGCGCGAAGAAGGCACCGTGGCCAAGCGAAAGAATGCCGCAATAGCCCCAGACAAGATCCAGCGCCAGGGCGAGCAGGGCATAGCAGAGGTATTTGCCGAGCAGTGCCACGATATAGGCCGGCATGTGGAAGGGTGAGCCAGCGGGCACGGCAAGCGACAGGACGGGCACCAGAATCGCAGCCGCAATCAGGATGCCGACGAAGACGATGCCGCGCGCGTCGAGGAGGCGGGTCTTGGTCATGTCAGGCCTCCACCGCGCGGCCCTTGAGGGCAAACAGCCCGCGCGGACGCTACTGGATGAACAGGATGATGAAGACCAGCATGATGATCTTGCCGAGAACGGCGCCTGCAATCGGTTCCAGGAACTTGTTGGCGATGCCCAGCGTCAGCGCCGCCACCAGCGTGCCCCAGAGATTGCCGACGCCGCCGAAGACCACGACCATGAAGCTGTCGATGATGTAGCTCTGGCCGAGGTTGGGCGACACATTGTCGATCTGCGACAGCGCGACACCCGCGATTCCTGCGATGCCGGAGCCAAGGCCAAAGGCCAGCGCATCGATGCGGTTGGTGTCGATGCCCATGGCCGAGGCCATGCGGCGGTTCTGCGTCACCGCCCGCATGCGCAGGCCGAAGGGGGTGGCCCGCAGCACCAGCTGCAGGAGTGCGAAGACCATCATGGCGAAGAAGATGATCCACATGCGCCCCGAGGTGATGGCAAGGCCACCGAAGTCGAAGGAGCCTGCCATGAAGGCCGGTGCGCCGACCTCGCGATTGTTGGCGCCGAAGATGGTGCGCACGGCCTGCTGCAGCATCAGCGACAAGCCAAAGGTGGCCAGCAGCGTTTCCAGCGGACGGCCATAGAGGAAGCGGATGATGCAGCGCTCGACGATCACCCCGACGAAGCCGGTGAAGACGAAGGCCAGCGGGATGGCGATGAACAGGGAATAGTTGAACAGGGCAGGGTTATGCGCCCGGATATATTCCTGCACCACGAAGGTGGTATAGGCCCCCAGCATGACCATCTCGCCATGCGCCATGTTGATGACGCCCATCACGCCGAAGGTGATGGCGAGCCCGATGGCGGCGAGCAGCAGCACGGAACCCAATGACAGTCCGTACCAGATGTTCTGAACCTGGGTCCAGAGCGCAAGCTGGCCCTGGATGGCTTTTGCGCCCTCATCGGCAGCAGTCTTGATGCGACCTTGCGAGCTGCTTGCAAGCCCGGTCAGCATGGAAGCTGTATCCTGGTCGCCTCGCTCGCGCAGGGTGGCAATGGCATTGAGGCGGGCGTTTTCTGCGGCGCTGGTGTCATTGGCGATGATGGCTGCGCGGGCATATTCGAAGGACCGCTTGATGGCTGGATCTTTCTCGGCGGCTATCGCCGCTTCCACCGCGCCAAGAGCTGCGGCATCCCTGGATTTGAAGACCGCTTCGGCGGACGAGCGCCGGCGCGCAGGGTCAGGTGACATCAGGCTCAGGGAGCCCTGTGCGGCTTGCATGGCCGTGCGCACCGCGTTGTTGAGGCGCACCTTCTTGAGAGCACCCTCGTCAACATCGGACTTGGCACCGCTGCGCGCATCGATCATCACGCCCGCGGCGTTCTTGAAGAAGACCTTCTTCTCGATCGGATCAAAATAGAGGCGATTGCCGGACAGTGCCTCAAGCAGGTCGCCAGCCTGGGCATAGCCTGCGGCGGCGAGGTCGCCGATGCCTTTTTCAGTGTCGGGGAAGCGGTCAGTCGTGAACTTGGCCAGAACATCGTCCACAGCATCCGCCCGTGCGCTGCCGACCGGGATGGCATTGACCAGCACGAGGGCAAAGGCAGCGGTCAGAAAGCGCGCCAAGCGGCGTGTAAAGGACGGTGCCCGGACTCTTGCCGCGCCGGGTTGGCTCAACTTCATCATGTGACGGGTTCCTTGCCGGAGGGCTCCGGCGCAATCCTGAATGATCTCAGTCAAGCGACTGGATGTTGATGTCCCAGTCCCCCGCTTGGGCGCGAGGCGCGGACATCCAGCCCAGATAGACAGAGGCGATGAGCGCAAGTCCACACAGGACCGCGAGTCCATCGAGCCATGTTTGCGATGGAGAAAGCTTGATTGCCTTGGCACGCGCGCGGCGATGAGGGGCCTGCTGC
>CAISZN010000260.1 GCA_903889985.1 uncultured Hyphomicrobiales bacterium
CTATGCGGTGGCGCTGGGCGGATCGGCGCCGGCGGAGAACATTGAGGCCACGCCTCTGGTCGAAGACGGCTTCATGTATATCGTCGACCAGTGGGCGATCGTCTACAAGATCGACGTGCGCTCAGGCGAACAGGGCCGGATTGTGTGGCGCATGGACCCGGGCCAGGAGAAGCCTCCGACCTGGTCGAACCGCGGCGTCGCCCTCTCGGGCAACTATGTCATCTCGGTCGCGGGCTGGCCGTCGCGGGTGATCGCCACCAACAAGGACACCGGCAAGGTCGTCTGGGAAACCAACATGCAGGACCAGCCGGCTGTCGAACTGACGGCGGCCCCGCTGGCCATCAAGGACAAGGTCCTGGTCGGCGCTTCGGGCGGAGACCGCGGCGCCCGCGACTGGATCGCGGGACTCGATGTCCAGACTGGCAAGGTCCTTTGGAAGAAGTTCTCCATCCCCGCCCCCGGCGAACCCGGCAGCGAGACGTGGAAAGACAAGAACAACGCCTGGCAGACCGGCGGCGGCTCCATGTGGACCACGGGCACCTATGACCCGGAGACCAACCAGTCCTTCTGGGGGACAGGCAATCCGGTGCCCATGTTCGACCCGACCTACCGCCCGGGCGACAACCTCTTCACCAACAGCGTGGTTTCCTGGAACCCGGACGATGGCAAGATGAACTGGTACTTCCAGTTCCTCGCCAATGACGGCTGGGACTATGACGCCATCTCCACCCACATGGTGCTCGACGCCAAGATCAACGGGCAGGACCGCAAGCTCCTGACCCATACATCCCGCAACGGCCACGTCTATACGATGGAGCGCTCCAACGGCCAGATGGTGGTGGCCAAGCCCTATACCACCGTCAACTGGACGGCTGGCATCGACCAGAAGACCGGCAAGCCCGTCGAGTATCAGCCCAATCTCGACCGACAGCTTTATTCGGGTGTTTCGGCACCAACCCTCGAACACAACAGTCTGAAGCAGTGCCCGAGCCTGAATGGCGGCAACAACTTCTGGCCAAGCTCCTACAGCCCGAAGACGAAGCTGCTCTATATTCCCTCGGACAGCGGCTGCGACGAGCTGAAGATCGACCCCAAGCTCTCCAATCCGGCGGGCGTCTGGAAGGGCGGCACCTACACGCAGACCGAGCGTTTCGAGAGCGATCTCGTCGCCTTCGATCCGCTGACCGGTGAAGTGAAGAAGAAGGTCCACTGGCCCTACCCCAACCACTCGGGCACGGTGACCACAGGCGGCGGCCTCGTCTTTGCGGGCTTCTCGGATGGCACCTTCGCGGCTTTCGACGACGAGACGCTCGAGCAGAAGTGGAAGATCAACATGGGCGCCGGCTTCACCGCTCCGCCCATGACCTTCGCCGTCAACGGCAAGCAATATGTGGCGATCTCCACGGGCCTCTCGACCATCGCCCGCAAGATGCTGGGCAAGTCACCGGAAGTCGGCGAAATGCGCAACTCGACCGTGCTCTACGTCTTCACGGTGGATTGAGCGAAGCAAACCCTCCCCATCAAGGGGAGGGTGGCACCGAGCCAAAAAAAGGGCCTCCCAAACGGGAGGCCCAATTCATGTCTAAGTTTGAAACTGCTTACTTCGGCGAGCGGGCGAACTGCTGCTCGACCTTGTCCAGCGTCTGCATGGCGCGCAGGGCGTCTTCGAGGTTCGAGTTCGGCTGGCGGCCTTCCTGGATCGCCTTGATGAACTCGCGGTCCTGGTTCTCGAAGCCGTTCTGCGACACGTCGACACCCGTTGTATCAATCGGGTTGTTCGCGCCGTCGGTCAGGTTGTCATAGAAGGCGATATAGGTGCCGTTGTCGCAGATATAGCGATAGGGCGAGCCGATCGGGCCATCGTTGTTGAAGGACAGCGACAGGGTGCAGATCGCACCGTTCTTGGCCTTCATGATGACGGCCATGTCCATGGCGATCTTGAGTTCCGGATGATGCGGACCCTCGACGCCATAGATCTCGGTCGGGATGCCGCCGGTCTGGTAGATGAACATGTCGACAGTGTGGCAGGCGTGATGCCACAGGAGATGGTCAACCCAGCTGCGCGGCGCGCCCAGCGCGTTCATGTTCTTGCGGCGGAAGAAGTAGGTGTGGGCCTGGATCTGCTGGAGCTGTAGCTCACCCTTGGTGATGCGCTGGTGAACCCACTGGTGACCCGGGTTGAAGCGGCGCACGTGACCGGCCATCGCCGTGACGCCCGTCTGCTGCTGCAGCTTCACGAGCTTCTCGGCGTCGGTCAGAGAATCCGTCATGGGGATCTCGATGAGGACGTGCTTGCCAGCCTTCATGCAGGCCTCGGCCTGGGCCGCGTGCAGCTGGGTCGGCGAGGTCAGGATGACCGCATCGACGTCCTTGCGGGTGATAGCCTCGTTGAAGTCCGTGGTCCAGAAGGGAACGCCATATTCCTTGGCGGTCTTCTCGGTGCCCTCGGGCGTGCGGCTCTGGATGGCGGTGACTTCCATCCCAGCAATGTTCCTGAGGGCCTTGAGATGGGCAGCGCCCATGGCGCCGTTGCCGACTACGCAGAATTTCATCTGACTTCCTCGCTAGATGACGAAAACCGACCGTTCCGCCTCCGCCCCCGTTGAGCCCGGAGACGTCCCGCCATGTGTCCGCAGACCTGGCCGGAGGTGGATTGCGCGCGGGATAGCACGGTTCAGCCAAAAGTGGAATGGACCTCCCCTTCCAGCCCCTCCCCAAAAGGAAAGGGCCGGCCCCTAGTCAGGACCGACCCTCAGGATCGATTGAAATCTTGGCTTATTCGGCCGCCAGTGGCAGGGCGACAGGTTCATTGGCCAGCAACAGGACAGCGCCGCCTGTGTTGGAAATCGGCACGTGATAGGTGCTCGAGACCTTGGACACCCGCCCCTGCAGCGCACCGCGCATGGCAATCCAGGTCATCAGCTCGACGCCCTGCGAGCCGGCCAGCTCGATGATCTCGCGGTTGGTGTATTTCGTGAGGGCCACAGGATCGGACACGATCTTCTCGAGGCAGAGAAGGTCGAAATCCTTGTTGATATAGCCCGCGCGCGTCCCGTCGAGCTGGTGCGACAGGCCACCCGTCCCGACCACGACGACCTTCAAATCTTCCGGATAGGATTCGATCGCCTTGCCGATGGCCTGCCCCAACTTCCAGCAGCGCGCGGCCGAGGGGAGCGGATGCTGCACGGAGTTGATGGTGATCGGCACGGTCTTCAGCGGCCATGTCGCGCCCGCATTGGGATACATGAGCTTGATGGGCAGGGTGAAGGCGTGATCGACCAGGAATTCCTGGCACATGGTGATGTCGAACTCATCATGGATGAGATTCTCGATGATGTGCCACGAGAGCTTCGGATCGCCCTTGAAGGAGGGCAGCACCGGGATGCCCCAGCCCTCGTCAGCATTGTCATAGTGTTCGGCAGCACCGACCGCAAAGGTCGGCATCTTGTCGAGGAAGAAGTTGAGGCCGTGATCGTTGTAGATGACTACCGCCACATCGGGCTTCACCTCCTCCAGCCACGCATGGACAGGATTGAAGGCGTCGAAGAAGGGCTTCCAGTAGGGTGACTGCTGTTCACCGCGCGCGATGGCGCCACCGATGGAAGGAACATGGGATGTGCTGAGCGCACCGACGATGCGAGCCATGGTCTTAAGCCTGTGATGCGAGGAATGTCTTGAAGTCTTCGATGCTCATGCCGGTCTGCTGTGCGCCGATGTCCTGCACGTTGAGACCGAAGATCCCGGCGAATTTCGCGAGATAATAGACGTTGCCGCCCGCGGCGATGAGCTGCAGCACATTGCGGCTGCGAATGGCCGCCTTCTGCTCTGGCGACAGACGATATTTCGTCATGTAGCCTTCCTCGTCGGCCTGAAAGGCCGCCCGACTGGCTGCATCGTTGAAGGAAAAGCACATCTTGTTCAGGGCATAGCCTTTGATGGCTTCGTCACCCTGAAACACCGGTGTCCCGGGAATACCCTTGAGGTCGTCCATGAGCGTGTCCTCTCGCCTCACTGCATGGGGCGACCGTGCAGCGAGAGGGCCTGCGCTTCATTGATCCGTATCAACCAGCGGCGTTTATGCCGGGACTAAGCCAGCCGCCGCCGATGCACCGTGGCCATGGCCAGCACCACCATGGCGAAGGCCTGATGCAGCAGCCCGGCCCAGATCGGCACGACAAGCAACAGCGTCACGATGCCGATGCCAGCCTGAATGCCAACAAGGCCGAACAGCGCCCGCGCCCGGCTCGCAGCCTTGCTGCCACGGGCTTTCCCGAGCGCCTGCAGCAAATGGAAGAAGGCGAAGGCAAAGAGCCCATAGGCCACCATCCGGTGATCGAATTGCACCGTGGTGATGTTCTCGAAGAAATTCTTCCAGCCGGGCGACAGGTTGGTCAGGTGCTCCGCCGGCGGGACGAAGTGCCCATCCATCAAGGGCCAGGTGTTGTAGGTCAGGCCCGCGCGGGAGCCTGCGACAAGGGCGCCAAGGCCGATCTGGGCGAGCACGAGGCCCAGCAAGATGCTCGCCTGACCGCGCAGGGCGAAGGATGCGCCCTCCTCCCGCAAGGCCGGGCGAAGGCCCACCGCGATCCAGATCAGTGCCACAAAGGTGATGCTCGCCAGCAGCAGATGCGCCGCCAGCCGCTCTGGGGCGACCTCGACCCGGTCGACCAGCCCTGAGGCCACCATCCACCAGCCGACTGCGCCCTGCAGACCACCGAGCGCCAGAACGCCGGCAAGCTTCAGCTTCAGGGTGCCCGGCAGGCGCCCACGGATCCAGAACCACGCAAGCGGCAGGGCAAAGGCCAGGCCGATCAGCCGGCCCAGAACGCGGTGGCTCCATTCCCAATAGAAAATCGTCTGGAACTGGCCCAGCGTCATCGTCGGGAAGAGCTTCGCATATTGCGGAATTTGCTTGTATTTTTCGAATTCGGCCTGCCATGCGGCATCCCCCAGCGGGGGCAGTACGCCGCTCACCGGCTTCCACTCTGTGATCGAGAGGCCGGATTCGGTGAGGCGGGTCGCGCCGCCCACCACCACCATCAGGAACACGAGCCCCGCCACGCTCCAGAGCCAGGCCCGCACGGCTGCGAAGGCTTCGGTCGAGGAACGGGTTGTGATGGAAGCTGCGCCGTCGTGAGTGATGGTGCTCATGCGAAGGTCCGTGACAGGGGCCAGACATTGATCCAAAAGACGGTGCGAGACATAAGCGCCCTGCCCGTCCGCGTCCATGGACGCCCTGTCGCACCCGGAGACCTGTCCACCATGAGGCGCCGTACCCGCAAACTGATCGGCACCATCGCCATGGTGTCCTTCGTCGTCGTCTATGCCCTCGTGCTCATGGCTCTGGCGCAGGCCCAGCCACTCCAGCAGGCCAACGGGATTGTGCAGGGGCTATTCTATGGAATCGGCGGCATGGGCTGGATCCTTCCGATCCTGCCACTGATCCGCTGGATGGAACGCGGCGGGGATTAGGGCTCGGACCCTTACCGAACTTCAACCAGGCGTCATGCCTTTGGCCCTGATTTTCGCCACCGCCTCAGGCGTCTTCAGGAAGTTCAGGAGCGCCCGGGTCGCCTCCACATCCTTGCTGTCTGCGGCGACACCGGCGGTGAATACCAAATCCTGTTGCAAGTCAGCGGGAAATGGCCCGACCAGCTCGACACCGGGACCCAATAAAACGGTGGTCAGGAAGGTGCCGAGTTCAGCCTCGCCATTGGCAATCGCCTCCGGAATCTGTGCAGGCGTGGTCTTCGCCTGTGTCTTTGCCTTCATTGCCTCACCAATGCCAAGGCGATCGAAGACCTTCAGCACATAGGAGCCGGCTGCGCTCTCAGGCAGAAAAGTGATCGACTTTGCCTTCAGCAAGGTCTGCTTCAACGCATCAGGTGAGCTGATGTCGGGTTTGGGAGCGCCAGCCTTTACGGCCACGCCATAGCCAACCCGCGCGATATCGGTCGTTGGGCCGGACACGAATTTGGCCCGCGCAGCCGCATCCTGAAACAACTCGACAGGAACCACAGCGAGATCGAAGGGTGTTGCTGACGTGACCTGCTGAATAAGCTGCGGTGTGGCACCGAAATAGAAACTAAGCTTGTGCCCGCTGGCCCTCTCGAACTGCGACCCGAGGTCCTGCATGATGCCTGTCATGGCACCTCCCACCAGAACCCTCAGCTCCGCAGCATCCAGGCGGTCGACCCCAAGGGCAGATGGAGCCAGCCCCAACAGCAGGGTCATTGCAGTGCGGAGATAAAGCTTCATGGCAGGGCCCACCCGTTTCAGACAATGTAGTGCCCCAGACCAAAATATCTTGAAGGCACGATGACCGAAACACCTAAGCACGGCAGGGGTATCGATGGCGACCATTCGCCAGAGGCAGAGCAGAACGAGACTGGGATCTATTCTGTCACCACCCGCCGTCCCCGGTTCCAGAGGAGGAACGGGACGCCCGACAGCAGCACGTCCATCAGGTCAAGGTCCTGCCACTCGCCATTGACCGAGAGACGCGGGAGCGCATGCAGCGCCTGCGCATGATCGGGGAAAAGCATGCCCTTGCGGGTC
Source organism: uncultured Hyphomicrobiales bacterium (assembly GCA_903889985.1). GTDB lineage: Bacteria > Pseudomonadota > Alphaproteobacteria > Rhizobiales > Beijerinckiaceae > Terripilifer. The sequence continues at coordinate 6,559 of CAISZN010000260.1, forward strand.
GTGACCGCTGTCGAGAAGCCAACTTCGGCGGCGATGGCGAAGTCGCGCGGGCCAGCGGATGTCCTGTCCCCGACCGGATAGGCGAAATGCATGGCAGGTCGACCAATGCGCTCCTCGATGACCCGGCGGCTCGTGGACATCTCCAGGCGGACGAGGTCGGCGGGATGCTTGGCGAGCATGGGATGGGTGATCGTGTGGACCCCAATGGTGCAGAGCGGATGGGCCGCAATCCGGCCGATCTCGTCCCAGTCCATGCAGAGATCCGCGACAACCTGAAGGGAGTCGATGCCAGCCAGCGCCGCGAGTTCGCGCACTGCGGAGCGCAAATTTTCTTCACGAAGATCTCGAAGAGTCCAATATAGATCTATGAACGATTGAGATTTTTCTTCTGCCGTCCGGCACAGAAACTGGCGCCGCAGCATGGTGAAGCCTTCAAGCTGTCGAATAGCCAGCTCCATATCCACCCACCAGAGCTGGGATATGCGATCGGCAAATCCCGAGGCCACATAGAGGGTGAAGGGTGCCTCGTGGCGTTCCAGAATCGGGAGTGCATTGGTCAGATTGTCCCGGTAGCCGTCGTCGAAGGTGAGCACGGCGAATCGTCGGCCACCCTGCTCCAGACGCCGGCGGGCCTCGTCCATGGAAACGATGTCGAGACCTTTCCGACGCAGGAGGCCGATGAGCTCGTCGAGGAAGGAGGGCTCGATCTCAAGCCCCCGGTTGGGCGCAAAGCCTGCCCCATCGAAGGGGCGGACATGGTGGAACATGAGGACGACACCTGCCCCGCCTGCAAA
>CAISZN010000261.1 GCA_903889985.1 uncultured Hyphomicrobiales bacterium
CAGGGCGTGCTGGCCGCGAGCCTCGCCGATGCCTGGCAGGTGCTCACCGAGATCGCCAGCCGCGCGGGCGGCGACCCGGGCTTCCCGGGCCTCGTGGGCCCGGCCCTGCTGCCCAGCGCCAGAAAGCCCCGCCGCCTCGTGTTTCTGGAAACCACCGGCTGGCCGCTCGTCTCCGGCGCCCTCAAGGCGGCGGTGGGCGAGGCGCTCGGCAAGCTGCGCTCCGCCGGCATCGAGATCGTCACCCGCGCCGACCACCCGGAGGTCGAGGCGGTCGAGAAGGCCCTGACTGCGTCGCTCGAGATCACCCGCCTCGTCAATGCCTGGGAGTCCCGCTGGCCGCTCAACATCTATCGCGATCGCGATGCCTCGAAGCTGAGCCCCGACATGCGCGAGCGTTCCATCGAGGCGGAGAACCTGACCCAGGCTCAATATCGCCGCGCGCTCGACAAGCGCGCCGCCATCCGCGCCGCCTATGCCAAGCTCTCCACAGTTGCCGATGGCATCATCACGCTGCCAGCGGTGGGCGCCGCACCGGTCGGCTTGAATTCAACCGGCAACCCTGCCTTTGCGGTGCCTGGCTCGCTGCTCGGGGTGCCCTGCCTCACCATGCCACTGCTCTCGGACGAAAACCTGCCGGTCGGCCTGCAGGTCATGGGCTACGAGCAGCAGGATGCGGATGTGTTCGCCATTGCCCGCACGGTGGAGACGGTGGTGGGCGGATGAGGCCTCACGGCTTCACTGTCTCACCGGTGGTGTAGCTGCCTTGATGGGCTCTGCTTTTGCAGGGCTCGCAGCGTCGCCTTCCTTTTTGTCGATGGCTTTGTGGATACTGACAGAAAGCGCTTCAAAGAGCGGATAGCCTTTCAGGACAAGATCATAGGTTCCCCAGGCAAATGAAATGCAGACCACGACACCAAATGCGACCGAGCTGATTTTTTTGAATGCAGAGAGTTCGTTCCATTCCGTCATGAGCGACGTCAGAAATCTCACCTTCCTCGGCTGATTGAGCGGATCGAGGAAGTGAACAATATTGAAGGCAATATCCTTCAGGACTTCTTTCTGGACGTTCGTAAAGCCACCCTTCAAGCCATGCTTGGCGCAACTGTCATCGATGACCGACATCAACCGATCATGGACAAATCCTGCCCTCTGGCCCGGATGAACATCAGCAAGTGAGGTCAGCGCCTGATTGAGAGACGAGGCATCAATAAGCCTCTGGTCCCGCTTGTTCTCAACCATTCTGAAATTGCTTTTCGAATTAAGGGGTGCGCTTTGGCAAAAATCCACGCCAAAGCGAAAGGTCCTTCAAGCTACTTGAATATGGAACTCGAAAGCTGCTTTGCCTTGGCTGGGCTCCTGCCCCTTTCAAGCAATCGCCTTTCAACAATAGCCCTTGAGAGAGGCTTCCCGCCTTCAAGCGCCTCATGCAGCAAGTCAGCCAACATCTGAACATCATCATTGGTCAGTGGGCTCTGGGCAATTTTCCTGACGACAAAGGCGATGTCATTACGCTTGGCTGTTGCAATCCGCCGTGCCGCATCATCACTCACGACAAACATTTGGGGGGAGAGTGCTGATGCTGAAGCCATATTGGTTCCTCCAGGCTGATCGGGACGCATGGAAGCTGGACGCATCAGGATACTCCTTCCGGCAGTCGCTCCAGGGAGGCGACCCGTTCCACATCCTCCATCCGATACGGACATATCCCCGCCACACTGCGCAGCATTCCTGAAAGGCCCGCCGTGATAAGCGGGATCGTCACACTGACTGCAAGGCGCTGCACTTCGACGTTGACCAGTGACAGCAGCACCAGAAGTCCGGAGCCAAATGCCGCGCCGTCATAGAGGACGCCAAGCTTTTCGCGGATGTGCAGGAAATGGAAATCCCGCGTCAGCGGCGTCATCCAGTCCCAGACCACATTGACGACGAGAAAGAGGGACATCCAGAACAGGTAAAAGGCTGTCAGCTCATTCTGGTCCTTCGGCAGCAG
>CAISZN010000262.1 GCA_903889985.1 uncultured Hyphomicrobiales bacterium
CTGCTTCGCCTATTCCTCGCGTTTCCAGGTCACGATCACGCGCACCCTGCGCCCTGGAACATTCGGATGGGGCATGGGGTCGCTGACGATATGCAGCAGGTCATCGGTCTCGAAACGCAGGTTGCGCACTTGCTCGGTCCCCACCCATGCTTCGTTCCATGCGGCCTCGACCCTGGTGCGTACAATTCCGTTCTCGCAACGATAGCGCCCCGTGTAGGCAATCATGGTCTGCAAGGCCACGGCCCGTTCCGCATCGGTTGTCGGGACAGGGCGTCCTTCTCCCGTTGCCAGCGCCAGCCATCGCCCGTCAGCAGTGGCGATCTGGCGTCCACGTGGGTTGTTGCCGAAAATCGGGACCCGCTCGCCCGTGTCCACATCCTCGTAGACCTGTGCGGCCAGTCCCCACACGCCGACGATCTTCTGATTGTCATCCATTCGTTCGATTCCTGGCAATGCGGGTTCAATCATTCCGGCTTGATGTTGGAAGCCTTGATGACCTCGGCCCATTTCTTCGTCTCGTCTGAGATCATCTGGCGGAACTCGCCTGGACTCATGGCAGTCGGGATGCTGCCGAGCTCAGCCAGAGCGCCGCGCACCCTGGGATCGGCAAGGCCAGCGTTGATCTCGCGGCTGAGGAGGTCGACGATTTCAGGTGGCGTGCCTGCGGGAACGCCGATCCCCTGCCAGGAACTGGCTTCATAGCCGGGCAGTGTTTCGGCGACGGTGGGAAGATCAGGCAGGGCGTCGACGCGTGTTGCAGTGGTGACGGCAAGGGCACGCACTTTTCCGCCCTTGATGCTTCCGATGGATTCGGGAAGCGGGCTGAACATGACCTGCACCTGCTCACCCATCAGGCTGACGAGCGCAGGCGCTCCGCCACCGAAAGGCACGGCGACCATGTCCGTGCCGGTCATGATGTTGAACAGGGCGCCTGCGATGTGATGGGGCGTGCCATTGCCGCTGGTGGCCATGTTCGTCCTGCCAGGATTGGCTTTTACATAGGCGATGAACTCAGAAACATTTTTCGCCGGCACGGACATGTTGACCTCCATGACCAGCGGCAGCTTGCTGATCATGGCGACCGGGATGATGTCCTTCAGGAAGCTGAAATTGAGCTTCTGGAAAAGCGTTGCATTAACGGAGACGGAGCCGGGAACCAGCAGCAGTGTGTAACCGTCCGCAGGTGCGCGCACGACATATTCGATGGCAAGATTCGTCGCAGCGCCGGGCTTGTTCTCAATGACGAACTGCTGGTGCAGACGGTCGGACAGCCATTGCCCGATGATGCGCGCATTGATGTCAAGCGCCCCGCCGGCGGCAACCGGCACCACGATCCTGACCGGACGGTCGGGATAGTCGGCGGCCAGAGCCGCGCTCTGGGCAAGCTGAAGACTCCCGATGATGCCCATGGCGAGCTGGAGATAGCGTTTGATCGTGGACATACCGTCCTCCCCTCGAATTGGTGTGGCCGGCTTTCGAAAGAAGCCAACTAGCCGCGCGGCCTTGATGCCACCTGTCGGGATCCATTATGCCCGCCATGCCACCGACGTCCAAATCGATCAGGGTGATCTGCAGGGCTCCGATGATGGCCAAGCGGAATGGCTTGCCATGCGGGTTGCTTTTCAGGATGCTCGCCCCACGCGCTTCCCCGTGCCCACACCTTTGAAGGATGCTTCCCATGCTTCGCCCCTTGATCGCCCTCCTCATTTTGTCGGCCCCGGCCTTTGCGCAGACCAAGGCGCCTGCAAAGCCGGCGC
>CAISZN010000263.1 GCA_903889985.1 uncultured Hyphomicrobiales bacterium
GGCACGTCTGGCCACTTTCCTTACCAGACCAGTCGTTACATTTGAGCAACTGTCGAAGTCGAAACCGCTTTGCGATCGATTCTCCCCGCGCTTTCTGAGGGAGTTCGGGGCTTTTCCATACCTTGATCCCAATGATGGCCCGTCCATCGCCCTTGCGGAGCCACCCGATATTGCATTCCAGCAGGCCGCACAGATCGTTCTGGAAACAGCGCCGCGCTATGTGATCGCCTCATATGAAGACATTTCCGCGATTCTTTCAGCGCAGCTGCAAACAGCAGACGCTGAGACCCCCGATGCCGCTGCCGGGCCAGGGTCTGCTGACGACGTTGAAAATCTCAGGGATCTCGCCAGCGGCGCACCGGTTGTGCGCGCGATCAGCGAACTCTGCGAAAAGGCAGTGGAGTTGAGAGCAACGGATCTCCATATCGAGCCGATGCGCGAAACGCTCTCCATTCGCCTTCGGGTGGACGGTGTCTTGCGCCCGGTTCCTGCCCCACCCATGACTATGGCAGCTGCCTTGATTTCGCGCATCAAGATCCTGGCTGGTCTCAATATCGCTGAACGGCGCATTCCCCAGGACGGATCCGCGCGATTGCGCGTGGGCAATACGCAGGTCGATGTTCGCGTCGCAATCCTTCCAACACAACATGGAGAGTCAGCAGTCTTGCGCTTCCTGCCGGTGGACCGCGGGCTGCTGGACCTCGCAAGGTTGGGGCTTTCCGAGCGCAGCGAGCAAACCCTTAAGCGCCTCCTTCAGTCACGCAATGGGATGATCATTATTTCCGGACCTACCGGCAGCGGAAAGACCACGACACTCGCAGGCGCACTGACGCAAATCAACGATACAAGTCGCAAGATCATTACGGTCGAGGATCCCATCGAATATGAGTTGACCGGGATCACACAGAGCCAGATCAATCCCGCGGTCGGCCTCACGTTTGCAACGGCGCTCCGTGCCTTCCTGCGGTTTGACCCAAATGTCATCATGGTCGGAGAGGTTCGTGACAGTGAAACAGCGCAAATTGCCGTGCAGGCAGCGCTCACGGGCCATCTCCTTCTGACGACCCTGCACACTGAAACAGCTGCTGCTGTCGTGCCGCGCCTGATTGACCTCGGCGTTGAGGACTTTCTACTTCAATCAACCTTGCGCGCGGTGATTGCTCAGCGTTTGCTGAGACGCCTTTGCGAAAGCTGCAAGCGCAGCCTGACCCTTACGTGCGACATGATGGATGCTGATCCTCAGTATTCGGTTGTCGGTCTGACTCCTGGTGAAATCATTTGCGAGCCGGTTGGCTGTGAAAGATGCGGAAACAGCGGGTACCGTGGCCGCAGCGGCGTTTTCGAGATTCTGGAAGCAACACCAGACCTTAGACCGCTGATCCGCCGTGGCGTCGATGGACCCTCCATCGATGCTCACGCTCGACAACATGGATTTCTCAGCATGATGGACGATGCCCTGAGCCAGATTCGCAATGGCCGCACCACTGCGGCCGAAGCGCTGCGCGTCATTCCGGTCAGGTGACGTCATGGCACGTTATCATTACAAGGCCCTGACGCCCCGCGGTGAGATGGTCACAGGCACGATCGATGCTCCACGGCGAGAGGAAGTGCTCAACCGCATTGAATATCTTGGGCTCATTCCAGTTGAAGCGGAAACACAGGACAAGACTGCTGGCCTTCTGCAAAAGCTGTCCTCTCCGGAGAGCCTTTGGAAGACCATATCCCTGAGCAAACCAAAACCTCGGGATGTCACCGTCTTCGCCCGAGACCTTGGCATTCTTCTCAAGTCAGGTGTCAGGGTTCATCAAGCCCTTGATCTCCTGAGTGAACAGGAAATGACAGGGCCCCTTGCGCCTGCGGTGTCAGCACTCAGAGCTCGCATTGGCGCAGGTGAATCCTTTGCTGACGCCTTGTCTCATGAACCCGCCCTTTTTCCGGACATGTTTGTCTCGTTGGTCAGGATCGGGGAAGGTGCCGGCAATCTGCCAAACATCATGGAAGCTCTCGCCGAGGAACGAACGCGACTCGAGGCTTTGCGCCGAAAGGCGACAGATTCATTGCGTTATCCCGCTTTTATCTTGACAGCTGCAACTGCCGTTCTGCTCTTCTTTCTGTTGTTCGTACTGCCACAGTTTGCAAGCGTCCTGAAAGATCTGGGCTCGCGCGTTGACCCAATTCTCGCAACGTTGATGTCCGTGTCGGATTACGTTCGCGCCAATGGGTCACTTTTAGGGCCTATCGCCTTGACGACGATCCTGATCCTTGGGCTGCTGTTCGCACAGAAATCCATCCGTATGAAAGTTGTCGCTGGCTTCATGCGCCTGCCGGGACTGCGAGACCTCAGCCGTGATTACCGGACTGCCCTCTTCTGCCGCAATCTTGGACTGCAACTGGGCAATGGCGTTAAACTGACGACAGCTCTGGGACTGGTGGCACAGGCGGTTCAGACCGGAGATCCGGAACACTGGAGGCCTGCCATCGAGAAAGTCCGGCAGGGCGGCCGATTGGCGGATGCCCTGACCCTGGTAGACCTACTCTCTCCAGTTGCGGTGCGCATGCTGCGACTGGGCGAAGAAGCGGGCCATCTCGCAGGAATCTCGATGCGAGCGGCAGATCTTTTTGAGGTCCGCCTTGAACGAAGACTCGAAAGCCTAGTTGCGATCATTGGACCGGTCTCGATTATCGCAATCGCAACAATCGTTGGCGGGTTGGTCATTTCCCTTATGACGTCACTGATCTCCATTGGTCAGCTTGCAAATTGAATGAGGATCTAGATGCGTTCAATGCTCCACCTAATTGCGCCCCGTGCGATCACCTCGGCAAGGCGCAGCGCCCAAGCTGGCTTTTCTCTTGTCGAAATGCTCGTCGTACTGGCCATTATCGGACTTCTCGTCGGCCTCGTCGGGCCCCGCGTCCTTGGATATCTCGCAGATTCGAAAATAAAAACCGCCCGGATCCAGATCGACTCTACCGCGGCCGCGCTTGACCTTTTCTATCTGGACAACACGCGCTATCCAACCTCATCGGAGGGCCTGAATGCCCTCGTCCAGAAGCCCGGCTCCGCTTCGACCTGGAACGGCCCCTACCTGAAAGGCGGACAGGTACCTAAGGATCCTTGGGGTAATCCCTATCTATATCGCTCACCGGGTCAACATGGCTCCTATGATCTGTATTCCCTTGGTCCGGACGGACGCGAAGGGGTCAACAATGTTACCAACTGGACGCACTGACGAAGCGGGCTTCACGCTTCTAGAAACGGTCTGTGTGGTTGCCGTTATCGCCTTGCTTGCCGGCTTGATCTGGCCGCGCATGGGAGCTGGAGAGTCGCGCCTGAGCCTTGAACGAACAGCAATGACTGTCGCGTCGACAATGAAAGCGGATCGATATGCATCGCTTCGCGAGGGGCATGAGGTTTCAACAGTTGCAGACCTGCGGCAACGGGAATTCCGTTCAGGCTCATCCCGACAGGTTGTCCAGATCCCAGCAGAAATCAATCTTCGCGCAACTCTGTCAGGAAGTTGCCCATCATCCGAGACACA
>CAISZN010000264.1 GCA_903889985.1 uncultured Hyphomicrobiales bacterium
CCATGACGCCTTGAGTCAGCTCTGCCGATCCCAGATAGAGGGTCAGCATGAGCGGCAGGATGAGCGCGAATTCCACCGCGGCTATGCCACGTGTATCCAGGCGGGAACGCATCAGGAGGGCACGCAGTCGCGCGCTGGCGCGTGCAAACTGCTCAGATGTCTTTGGCCGCAGGTTCATGTCAGCATCCCGTGGGGGCGACATAGGTGCCGCTGAAAGGCTCATTGCGGAAGGCGGCCGTGCCCATGAGCATGTGCTTCATGCCGCCACCATAGTTCGTGAGTCCGTCCGTAGAGGTCGACACCTTGCCGATGCTGCCATTGAGGGTGAGGATCGTCAGATAGGCGGGCATGGGATAGACGACGCGCACCACGACAATCTCACCGGCGGCGCCGGGACAATATTTCGTCGTCGGGTTCGTATAGAAGTCATTGAATACGTCCGCTGACGTGAAGGCCGTTGAGCCTGACGTGCCGGCCGTTTCCACATCGACGATCAGCTGGGTGCAGTCGATGAAGCTCGGCAGGATGCGGATGCGTGGCGAGGTCGGGCTGCAGATCACCTTGTCGCGAAAATCCGAGGCGCTCGTATAGCTTCCGGCGGCTGCCTGCCCGGTCATGATATAGCGTGCTGCGTCGGATGTTGCAGCTTCCAGTCCTTCATTGGTGAAGAAGACGAAGGCCGTTTCGAAAATCGCAAAGAGGATGCCCAGAAATGGCACGGACACCATGGCAAATTCAACGGCTGTTGCGCCGTTGGTGTTCGCTCCGAAGCGCTTGAATGGCCGCGCCAGTCCCGCGAGGGCACACCGGGTGCTGTCCAGAAGCATCAACTTAACCCCGTGCAAACGCAACGCTCCGGAGTCCCAGGGGACCCCGTCTGCACAGGATAATAGAGGCTAAAGGATACCCGATTGTTACCGGATATAGTGATATTGCGAATAAACTTAGCGGGCGCTCGAAGCCGTATTGCGGTTCTGAATCTGGCCCGCAACGTCGCCCATGAATTTGGCCGCATCGCCAAGGGTAACGGTCGGCTGACAGCCGGGCGCGCAATTATAGGATTCGCGATCCATGCCCCGCTGGACGACCAAACCGTTGAAGGCGGGCGTCACATGGATGACGGATTCCCCGATGGCGTTGCCGGCAGCATCTAGTGCGATCAGGTTGGTCTCGCCAAACCCCTTGCCGGTGAGAACCATACGGTTGCTGCGCTTGAGCAAGGTGACATCGGCGATGATCGGATTTCCAACGATCACGGTCGAGGTCTTCTCGGGAAGCTGGATGACCTTGGCGCGGTCGAGGTTGACGGTGATGACGTCTTCACCCGCCAGCGCCGCCGTAGCGGCGAACAGGCAGGCGGCACCTGCGGCCAGCCCATGCCTGAGACCGGAAACGATCAAATGAAGGGGCGCTTTGGGTGTCATCAGGCGGAGGTCCGAAAAACTCATGATGACCAATAAAGCGCATCAGGGTGAATAAAGTCTAAACTACTGGGTGCAGCGCTTTATCCGCGAAATGTAATTCGAATAGAAAACTCCTTTTGATTGATCAACTTAGCTCATATGCGAATATATCAAATTCCCTTAATTGCTGTAAAAATGCCTGTAATTCATTGGGTTTGCCCTTACGTCGCAACCGCACTCACGTTAACGAGATGGCAAGTGCTGCGCTCTAAGTTCTAATTCGTGTCGCCCGGCGGTTTAAACGCCAACGGAATTTAGACATGGAGCCAGGAGCCATCATCATGAAGAAGCTTTTTGCCACGTTTGCCGCCGATGAGTCCGGCGCAACTGCTATCGAATACGGCCTGATCGCTGGTCTGATCGGTGTTGTCATCATCACTGCCGTGACCGCGGTTGGCACCAAGGTGTCGAACCAGTTCTCGGCCATCGCGAGCAAGCTGAACTAATCCTGCTGTCTCAGCAGAGATTTACGACCCCGGGCCCGACGGGCCTCGGGGTCGTTTCCTTTTGGAGGCCTGCCGGTGGCCTGCGCCATCCAGTTTGATGGAATTTGTTAACCACACCGCAAGGATGTGGGGGTTACACCACGATCATGCGCGGAGGCGATACATGGTCGAGGCAGCGGTTCTCTTGTTCTTTCCGATTCTGATGGTCTTTGCGGCCTTCTCGGATCTGCTGACGATGACGATCTCGAACCGGATCTCCATTGTCCTGGTGGCGGGCTTCATCCCCCTGGCCTATCTCACAGGCTCCAGCGGCTCTCTCATTCTCATGCATCTGGGTTGCGGGGCTGCGGTCCTCGCCCTGACTTTCGCGATGTTCTGCTTTGGCTGGATCGGCGGGGGCGACGCCAAGCTGGCGGCGGCAACGGCGGTTTGGGTCGGCTGGGAGCATCTCCTCGATTACAGCATCTTTGCCGCCATGCTGGGTGGCGTCCTGACCCTTGCACTGCTCGGTGCACGCAGCCTGCCCCTCCCGCAGGTGCTTCTGCGTCATGCCTGGATCGCGCGCCTGCACGACGAAAAGACCGGTGTGCCCTATGGCATCGCGCTCGCGACGGCTGGCCTTCTTCTCTATCCCGAAACAGCTGTCTGGTTACGGGCAGCTGCTGCGTAAATCCCTGTTCGCGTCGCTCCCTCGTCGCGGAATCGGTTCGAAACGAAACAGTCGATTAACCTTAATTTGACGTTTGGCAGGTCAGACTGAGTTCCAGTCCAAACGGTCCAAAGGCTTGGATTCTTTATGAAGACCGCTCGCCTAGGAGTTCTCGGTGTCGCCCTCGCAGCTGGCGGGGCAGCGATGTATCTGGTCTCAGGCAGCCCGAAGGCGCCTGCACCTCTGATCATCGCTGCGCCTGCGCCACCAACGGTGGAGACCGAGGAAGTCCTTACTGCAAAACGCGAATTGCCCATGGGGACGCTCGTCACCGAGCAGGATCTCGGCTGGGTGACCTGGCCGCGCGCCGCTCTCGGCGCGGGCATGATCAAGCAGAGCGAATCACCCAATGTCATTACCGACCTGAAGGGGTCCGTCAGCCGCATGAGCTTCTTCCAGGGCGAACCGATTCGCCGGGAAAAGCTGGTGAAGGGCCCGAACAGCGGCTTCATGTCCGCCATCCTGCCCTCCGGCATGCGGGCGGTGGCCATCAATATCGACACGCAGGGCTCCACCACTGCCGGCGGCTTCATCCTCCCAAACGACCGCGTCGACGTGCTGCGCACCTTCCGCGATGAGGAGGCAGCCAAGGCCGCCGGCGGCGACGCCTATCAGACCGAAACCCTGCTCTCCAATGTTCGCGTCCTGGCGATCGGCCAGAACGTGCAGGAGAAGAATGGCGAGCGGGTCGTCGTCGGCTCCAACGCCACCCTCGAGGTGGATCCGCGCCAGGCCGA
>CAISZN010000265.1 GCA_903889985.1 uncultured Hyphomicrobiales bacterium
CCAGTATTTGTCCTTGTCCGTCGCATTGGCAGGCAGACGCTTGGCACCTTCGGGCACCCACTGCAGGACGAGGTTTTCCTTCTTGAGAGTTGCGACCGCGGCAGTGCCGTCAAAAACATCCGCCTGCACCTTGCCAGCCTTGCCCTCGTTGAGCAGGCGCAAGGCCACCTCGTTGGAATCGGCCCGGATATAATCAACCTTGATGCCGTACTTCTTTTCGAAGGCTTCAGCGGCAGGGCGCGCAAACTGATTGATGATCTGCGTCGTGTACCAGGTGACCCGGCCTTCCTTCTTCGCAGCCTCGATCAGCGCGGCATCCTGGGCGCGCGCGGCACCTGTGAGCAGGACTGCACCGATGCAGAATGCGAATGCGACTGGCTTCCGGATCCGGAACACGATTCTCTCCCTGAGGCGTTATCGTGGACCGCGCGGCTCCAGCTGCGCTGCGAGCCGGAGGCTCGCGGTCCACCTTGCGTGTGGGCCGCGCGCGTTGCCGCGCGCAGCCCCTTTGCATCTTAGCGCTTGAACTCGCCGAGGCCGGGCTTGAACACCTTCTCGTCGAGAAACTGCTTCATCGCCTTCTCGCGGCCCTTCTCAGGGTCGACATGCTTCAGCGCGTCACTCTTGCAGTTCAGGTAGTCCATGGCCTGATCCTGCGTCATGCCACGCACGGAACGCACGGCTTCCTTGGTGTAGCGCACGGCCGCGGGGCTCTTGGCTTCGAGCTTGCGGGCGAGAACCATGACCTCGTCGCGCAGGTTAGCCAGCGGAACCGACTTGTTGACGAACTTCATCGCGGAGGCTTCAGCGCCGGAGAACTTGTCGCCGGTGACCGAGTAATAGATCGCGTCACGATAGTTCATGATCTGCGTCACCGCCCAGGCGACGAGGCCGCCAGGAATGATGCCCCAGTTCACTTCCGAGAGACCAAAGGTGGCGTCTTCCGCAGCGATGGCGAAATCGCAGGCGATGACCGGCGTGAAGCCGCCGCCGAAGCAATAGCCGTGAACCATGGCGATGGTCGCCTTGGGGAAGCGCGACAGCTTGTCCCAGCGCCATGAATGGGCGGCGCGACGGGCGCGGGCGCGCAGCTTGGGGTCGCCTTCCGTGCCGCGGAAATAGAGCTTCAGGTCCTGGCCCGCGCAGAAGTTACCGCCAGCGCCGGTGATGACCACCACCTTGGTCTGATCGTCTTCCTCGGCCCAGTCGAGCGCGTCGCACATGTCCATGTGCAGCTGCGGGCTCATGGCGTTGCGCTTGTCGGGGCGGTTCAGAATGATGAAGGTGGTACCTTCATCGCGCTCGATCTTGACGTTTTCGAGCGTGATGACATCGGACATGATTATTCCTCCCAGTGAGTTTCCAAAATCCCGCGGACCCGCTCTTGTGGGGCGGGCCGATACGCCTTTTGTCGCATCCCGGACCCGGTGGGGTCAATGCGACAGGTCGTTCACTGGGCGGCGATGGCCTTGCGCACCTTCTCGACCACGTCGGGCGGCGTCGCATAGATCTTCCTGATCATGCCCTCGAGCTCATCGCCCGGCAGTGCCGTGACCGTGAGCCCCTGCCTGGTGGCGTCCGCGATGAGGTCGGGATCGGCCAGCGCCTGCAGGAAAGCCTTGCGCATCGCGAGGAATCGCTCCCTGGGCACCTCCGGCGCCATCACGAATGGTCGGGTGAACACTCCCTGTGCATAAACAATGGACAGAATCGTCTTCTGCTCCTCGGTCCTGGCAAAGCTCATCGTCAGCGGCACGCCGGCCTTGTCGAGGTCGGGATCGCCCTTGATGGTTTCCTGGGCCAGCACACGCACAGGCGAGCCCTCGCGGAACCAGTCGGGCCGCTGGGACAGGATGCTTGTATAGCCCATGCCGCACAGGCCCTGGACCTCGCCCTTGTCCATGGCGAGCGTGACCTCGCGTGTGCCGGGATAGCCTGCAATCATCTTGAACTTCGCGCCGATCACATTCATCAGCGCGCGGGGCATGTCATGGGTCGTGCCGCCGCTGACGCCCATCACCACTTCGGTCTTGAGCACGTCCGCGAAGCTCTGGACCGGCGCATCCTTGCGCACGATGCAGGTGAAGACCTCGTTGTTGGCGCTGCCGAGATACTGGAACTTCAACGGATCATGCTTGAGGGCGCTCTTGTCGCCGAGCAGCGGGTCGAGCAGCGAGCCTGCAGAGGTAGCGGCGATGGCCGTGCCATCCTTGGCTGCCGCCGCATAGACATAGTTCGACACGATGTTTCCGCCGGCACCCACCATGTTGGAGGGCACGACCACAGGCTTGCCGGGGATATATTTGCCCAGGTAGCGGGCGACGAGGCGGCCATAGGCGTCGTAGCCGCCGCCCACGTTCGAGCCAATGTAGAGATTGACCGTCTTGCCCTTGTAGAAGGCCTCGACATCCTGCGCCCGCGCCAGTTGCGGCGCTGCGATGGCCAGCCCGCCCATGCTGGCGACCGTCAGGGCCCATGATCTCACCATGCCCGAAATCCTCCCGGTTCTTTCTTGGCGAGCACCATAGCAAGCGCGGCGGCTGCGGCAACCCGCCGCGCACTCACCGCCAGGTGAGCAGCGCTTTCTCGATGGCCGTGAGGATGGCGCTGACGGTCAGGCCGAGAATGGCCACCACGACGATGGCCGCCATGAGCTTGTCCGTCTGCATGAGGTTGCCCGCCTGCAGCAGCAGTGTGCCAAGCCCCTGTTCGGCGCCGATCATCTCCGCCGAGACCATGAGAATCATGGCGATGGAGGTGGAGATCCGCAGGGATGCCAGGATGGATGGCAGGGTTCCCGGCACCACGATCTTCCAGACGATGGCATGGTAGGGCATGTTGAAGCTCTGGCCCATGCGGATCAGGTTGCGCGCCACGTTGTCCACGCCCGCATAGGTGCCAATGGCGACCGGATAGAAGACGCCCAGCGCAATCGTCACGACCTTCGACAGTTCGCCGATGCCAAGCCACAGGATGAACAGGGGCAGCAGGGCGATCTTGGGGATCGGGAAGAGCGCGGCGATCAGGGGCACGCCGAAGCTGCGCCACGATGTGAACAGGCCGATCATGCCGCCCACCAGAATGCCGGCCACCGAGCCGATCAACCAGCCCCCGCCAATGCGCCCGACCGAAGCGACGACGTGCCCCCAGAGTTCGCCAGAAACGATCAGTTCCTTCAGGGAGGCGGTGATGCGAACCGGGCTCGGCAGGAACAGGTTGCTGACCCAGCCAAGGCTGCTCGAGAGCTGCCAGAAGCCGATCAGCAGCGCAAAGGCGAGCACGCTGATCCAATTGCGCGAGGCGGGATTGAAGCCGCCGCCCCGGAAGGCAATGCTGCGGGTGGTGGGATCACTCATGCCTCCACCTCCCGGTCGGCGAGCTGCGCCTCCTCGCGGATGGAAGCCCAGAGGCGTTCATGCAGGGCGCGCAGCTCGGCAATCGCTGCGGGATTGCGCCTTTCCTCGTGGGGCACAGGCACATCGACGATCTCGCGCACCCGGCCCGGACGCCGTCGCAGGACGAGAA
>CAISZN010000266.1 GCA_903889985.1 uncultured Hyphomicrobiales bacterium
ATGGATTGCTCGGTGATCAATGCAGGCGATGGATCGCACGAACATCCCACGCAGGCCCTCCTCGATGCCCTGACCATCCGCCGCCACAAGGGCCGCATCGAAGGGCTGACGGTTGCGATCTGTGGCGACGTGGCTCATTCGCGGGTTGCCCGCTCCAACATGATCCTGCTGTCGGCTCTGGGCGCACGCGTTCGCGTGATCGGCCCTTCGACCCTGCTGCCAAGTGGCATCGACACCATGGGCGTGGAAGTCTTCCGCGACATGCGCAAGGGCCTCGAGGGAGCTGACATCGTCATGATGCTGCGCCTGCAGCTGGAACGCATGAATGGGGCCTTTGTCCCGAGCCTGCGTGAATATTCCCGCTTCTGGGGACTGGACCGCGAAAAGCTCTCCTGGGCCAGGCCGGACGCCCTCGTGATGCATCCGGGCCCGATGAACCGTGGCGTCGAGATCGATTCCGACATAGCAGATGGCACCCGCTCGCTGATCACCGAACAGGTGGAGATGGGCGTCGCCATCCGCATGGCGGTGCTTGAGGCGCTGGCGCGCAACATGCCGAATGCGTGAGGCCCACATGACCATGAAGCCCATCGCACTCATCAACGCCAAGCTCGTCGACCCGGCGGGCGATACGATCACTGATGGCGGCCTCCTCATCCGCGACGGCGTGATTGCCAGCCTGGGTGCAAACATCACCGCGGCCAATGTCGGCAGCGATGTTCAGGTCATCGACTGCGGCGGCGACTTCCTGTCGCCTGGCCTGATCGACATGCGTGTGTTCGTCGGCGAACCGGGAGCCGAACATCGCGAGACCTTTGCTACAGCGAGCGCGGCGGCCGCGGCAGGCGGCGTGACCACCATCGTCACCGTGCCCGATACTGATCCAGCCGTAGACAGTCCAGCCGTGGTGGATTTTCTTCTGCGCCGCGCCCGTGACACCGCGAAGGTCCGCGTGCTGCCGGCAGCTGCAATCACTAAAGGCCTCCGGGGGCAGGAAATCGCAGAGATCGGCCTGCTGCAGGAATCGGGTGCTGTCGCCTTCACCGATGGCTATCACTCAATCCGGAATACGCAGGTCATGCGTCGAGCCATGACCTACGCGCGCGATTTCGACGCGCTGGTCATGCACTATTGTGAAGATCATGACCTCGCAGGATCAGGCGGCATGAATGCCGGAGAACTCGCCAGTCGTCGCGGGCTGGGTGGCGTGCCTCCGGAAGCCGAAACCATCGTGCTCGACCGCGACATGCGCCTCGTCAACATGATCCGTGGTCGCTATCACGCCGCCCTCGTGTCCTCGCGCCTCTCGCTGGAGGTGATCGAGCGCGCCAAGGCGAAGGGACTGCCGGTCACCTGCGGTGTCTCGATCAATCACCTCACCCTGAACGAGAACGACGTCGGCGAATATCGCACTTTCTTCAAGTTCGCCCCGCCGCTGCGCGGCGAAGAAGAGCGAAACGCGCTTGTTCAAGCCCTCGCCACCGGTCTCATCGACGTGCTCGTGTCGGATCACAATCCGCAGGATGTCGAAACCAAGCGCCTGCCCTTCGGAGAAGCCGAAAATGGGGCCATCGGCCTTGAGACGATCCTGTCCGCGGGCCTGCGCCTCGTTCATGCGGGCGACATCACCCTGTGTGCCCTGCTGCGCGCGATGACATCGCGCCCGGCGGAAATCCTCAGGCTGCCGCAAGGGCTGCTCAAAGTGGGTGCGCCGGCGGATCTCATGCGCTTCGATGCGGACGAGCCCTATGTGCTTGATCCCACTGACCTGCACTCGCGCAGCAAGAACACGCCCTTCGAACGCGCGCGCCTGCAGGGCCGCGTGAAACTGACCATGGTCGGTGGCCTTGTCGTTCATAGTTGAGACGCAGCTTTCCGTTGCGGAACCAAGCAAGAACGTCTAGGCTCCAGCCATTCTTTAAAGGATTGCTTTGACGTGATTGATCTCCTGCCCGGCCTGCTCATCGGCTATGCGCTTGGCTCGATTCCGTTCGGCCTCCTGATCACGCGCCTTGCCGGCACCGTGGACATCCGCACCATCGGCTCCCAGAACATCGGCGCGACCAATGTGCTGCGCACGGGCCGCAAGGATCTCGCCATCGCCACCCTGCTCTGCGATGCGCTGAAGGGCACGCTCGCCGTCGTGCTCGCCGGCTTCATCGCCCGCGATGCTGCCATCGCCGCAGCGCTTGGAGCCTTTCTCGGACACGTCTTCCCGATCTGGCTCAAATTCAAGGGCGGCAAGGGCGTCGCGACTTTTCTCGGTTGCCTCCTTGGACTGTTCTGGCCCAGCGCCCTGATCTTCGCCGGCCTCTGGCTCGGCACTGCGGTGATCACGCGCTATTCGTCAGCCTCGGCGCTGGTAGCGAGTGCATTGAGCCCGCTGGCGCTGCTGCTCTTCGGACTGAAATATGAGGCGGCCGTTTTCGCTGTCATGGCCGTGCTGCTCTGGTTCATGCACCGCCAGAACATTTCCCGGCTGCTATCCGGCACGGAGAGCAAGATCGGGCGCTCGGCCACATGAGCGCCGAGGTTGCAGGCCCCTCCGGCATGCGCCTCACCGACGAGCAGCGGCTCGACTGGCTGCAACTTCTGCGCACTGAAAGTATTGGCCCAAAGACATTCCGCCGCCTGATCAATCTCCATGGCGGAGCAGCAGCAGCATTAGACGCGATACCTGGTATTGCTGCCCAGCGCGGGCGAAAAATTGCCATTGCCAGCCGTGACGACTGCGCCCGTGAACTCGACGTGCTTCGAGAGAACGGCGCATCCATGCTCGCATTGGGCGAAACGGATTATCCATCCGCCCTGCGCGCCATCGACGCCGCCCCCCCGCTGATTTCATTGAAGGGAAAGGTCGAGATCCTGCAGCGTCCGATGGTGGCGATCATCGGATCGCGCAACGCGTCTGCCGCAGGATTGGCTTTTACAGAAAGGCTTGCGCGCGATCTTGCGGCGGCAGGGTTCGTTATCGTCTCGGGCCTGGCGCGTGGCGTCGATGCGCGCGCGCACCGCAGCACCCTTGGCACCGGCACAGTGGCGGCCCTGGCCGGCGGCCTCGATCGCATCTATCCGCGCGAGCACGAGGCGCTGGCAGAACAGGTCGCGGAAACGGGCGTCCTCATGTCCGAAATGCCGATGGGCTGGGAACCACGCGGCCGGGATTTTCCGCGTCGCAATCGCATCGTCTCCGGCCTGTCCCTTGGCACCGTGGTGATTGAAGCCGCGCGCAATTCCGGCTCGCTCATCACGGCGCGCTTTGCTGCCGAACAGGGCCGCGAAGTCTTTGCTGTGCCAGGTTCCCCGCTGGATCCTCGGGCCGAGGGCACAAACGCGCTCCTGCGTGAAGGCGCAACGCTGTGTACGCGGGCTCAGGACGTGATCGAGGCCCTGCTGCCAATCATCGGCAAGGATTTTGGCCCGCCCGATCTCCTGCGCGAACAACCCGTGCCGCCACGCGAACCCATGTGGGACGAATGGGAGGCCGATGACGAGGCCAGCGTCCCATCGGTCGACCAGAGCCTCGAACTGGATGAACCCCCTCAAAAGCATTTTGCGGTCAGCCCGGCCCGTGTGGCGGGTCCAGACATCCGCGCCCATGTGGTCGAGTTGATGGGGCCCTCTCCGGTCTCCGTCGATGACCTCGTGCGGGCGGCTGACCTCAGCGTGGCCGAGGTTCAGGGCACCCTTCTCGACCTCGAACTGCAGGGCTGCCTGGAGCGCCATCCTGGCGGCATGGTCTCACTCATCCAGGCCTGAGCGCTGCTGCAGGGCCTTTCCTGCGAAGCGAGCTTCGCGTGCCGATACGCTCAGCAGATAGCCAAGCGTCTCAAGCTTCGAAGCCGCCGCGAGAGCTGCCAGCTCTTCCGTTACGTCAGCAATATAAGTGGCAACATCCTGGACCGAAGCGACTGGCTGCTTGAGCTTCCGGCGCGCGTGCGCCCCGGTCAAACCGGGCTCGACGGCATGCAATCTGCGCATGGGATCGACCTGAAATCGCTTGGGACCAAAACAGCAAATCTTGAATCAACTATAAGCTGTATCATACGCGAGATTTGCCGAAACAAAATACCTAAGGTTGCAATGACCGCCTGATCATGTCCGCCGGGCAAGAGCCAGTTTCATCCCTGCGGCGATCCGCTCCTCGTCATCCGCGAGCGCGGCTGAGGAAGCCGAGACGATCGAGCACACCCTGCAGGATATAGGCGGCGGCCATGCGATCGACGACTTCGGCACGCTTGGCGCGGGAGGCATCCTGTTCGATAAGCGAGCGCGTAACCGCGGCCGTCGACAGCCGTTCGTCCCAATAGACGAATGGCACGGAGGTCAGGGACGCACAGTTGCGCACGAAGGCTTTGGTTGCCTGAACGCGCGGCCCCTCGCTGCCATCCATGTTGAGCGGCAGCCCAATGACCATGGCAGCCGCCTGCTGCAGCTTCACGAGTTCAAGCAGGCGCTTCACGTCAATGGAAAACTTCTCCCGGCGGATCGTCTCGACGGGGGTCGCGATGCTGCGTTCGAGATCGGAGACCGCCACGCCAATCGTCTTGGTGCCAAGATCGATGCCGATCAGCCGCGCCCTCGGGGGCAGCCGCTCAGGAAGTTCCTCAATGGTCAGGACATTGCTCATGCCGCTCCCTATCACGGACCGGAGAGCAAGGCATCTGCCACTTGTTCCGCCCCGATTTCGCGGCCATGGTGCGCGTCCAATTTTTGTCTGGAGCAGCGCCTATGAAACTCACCTGGCTCGGTCACTCCGCAGTCCGACTCGAAATGGGATCCTCGGTGATCCTCATCGATCCCTTCCTGAAGGGGAGCCCGACCTTCAAGGGCGACTATGAAGCGGTCACCGCCGGCGTAACCCACATCATCGTCACCCATGGCCATGACGACCATGTCGGCGACACGGCGGAAATCGCCGTGCGGACCGGAGCCCAGGTGATTTCAAATTATGAAATCTGCACATGGCTGTGCGGTCAGGGCGTCACGAAGATCAACCCGGGCAATACGGGCGGCACTGTCCCCTGCGGCGAGTTCACCGTGACCTTCACCCAGGCCCTGCACTCATCGGGCACGGTCAAGGATGGCCAGTCGATCTACCTCGGCAATCCCAATGGCGTTGTCATCAAGCATCCCAAGGCACAGACGATCTATCACGCCGGCGATACGGATGTGTTCGGCGACATGACCATCATCGACGAATTGCATCGCCCCAAGATCGGCTTCCTGCCGATCGGTGATCGCTTCACCATGAGCGCCGAAACGGCAGCCTTCGCCGTGAAGCGCTTCTTCAACTTCGAAACCGTCGTGCCGATCCACTACGCGACCTTTGAGGGCTATCTCGCCCCCAACGCGGATGGCTTCGTGAAGGCCTTGGCCGGACACAAGACACGCGTCCTCGTGCCGGACCTGCTGGAAGCCGTCACCATCTGATCACTGGATGGCGAGCGCCGCCTTGGCGCGCTCGATCAGCGGCCGTGGGGTCGCATAGATGTGGCGCAGGAGCTCCTCCGTCTGCGCCGCATCCACCAGATCGGGTTCAAGCGCCAGCTTTTCAGCTTCCGCGATGAACTCGGGATCGCGCACCGTCTCGTCAAAGGCTTTGCGAAGAGCCGCCGTGCGGTCTGCTGGAAGGCCCGGCGGGGCCGCGAAGGGGCGTGCGAAGACCTGGGGCGCAATCAGAATTTCAAGCAACTGCCTGTCTTCTGGCGTCTTTGCCAGATCGAGGACAAGCGGGACGTCCGGATGTTCGGCGTGCTTGCGCAACCCGATCTGGAACAGCACCCGGAATTTTTTGTCTCGGATCCAATCCGAGCGCATCGCCTTCATCGGCACCCAGCCCCAGGCACAAAAGCCATTCAGCTCGCCCGCTTCAACCGCAGTCAGAATGTTCGAACTCGACGGATAGCCGTTGATGACCTTGAACTTGGTTCCCAGAATCGCGTTGAAGAGGTTCGGGAAAACGGCGGAGGGCGAGGCTGCGCCGGAGGCGCCGACGGTCAGTTCCTTGGTCAAGAGATCATCCATCGTCTTCACCGGCGCGCTGTTCCAGGCGATGCAGGTGGAGACCTCATTGGAGGTCGAGCCAAGCCATGTAAATTTTTGCGCGTCGAACTGGACACCCTGCGTTCCGAGCAGGGGATCGACGGGGACCGTGCGGCCGAAAATTCCGAACTCCGTGCCATCTTTTGGCGCCACATTATAAAGGTAATTGGCGAGCTGCAGGCTACCGGCACCGGGCATATTTTTTGGCACCACCACGGGCTCGCCGGGAATATGCCGTCCCATGTGGCGCGCAAGCACCCGGGCGCTCAAATCATAAGCGCCACCGGGCCCATAGCCGATATAGAGGCTGACCGTGCGGCCGCGGTAAAAATCTGCGACCGCAGTCTGTGCATTGGCCTGCCCGGCCAAACCGCAGATGATTGCGATGATGCCGAGCCCTAAGCGCCGGCGAGCGCCGATGCGAGCCTGCATGAAATCCTCCCCCTGCACCCGTCTGGAGCGGGTTGAAAGGAGAGCTTAGAGGCCCGCAGGCAAGCCGTGAAGGGGGCACCATTCGACCCATCCAACCAAGGCCGCAGCGGCCCGGAATTGACACGGGAATGGGCCTCGCCCATGTTCCCGGGCCAATCCACCCCCCTCGCCAATCGTTGCGATGGAGCGCACAACCCTCGCTATGCGCCTGAAAATGCATGCGAGTTGTGGATGGACTGAGGTTTGAAGGACTGGGCTTTTGAGCAACGTCGTCATCGTTGAGTCTCCGGCTAAGGCCAAGACCATCAACAAATATCTGGGCAATAATTACGAGGTTTTCGCCTCGTTCGGGCATGTCCGTGACCTGCCGGCCAAGGATGGATCGGTGGATCCGGAGGCCGACTTCGCCATGCTGTGGGAGGTCGACGCAAAGGCCGCCAAGCGGCTGAGCGAGATCGCCCAGGCGGTCAAGCTGGCGGACAAGGTCATTCTGGCAACCGATCCGGATCGCGAAGGCGAGGCGATTTCCTGGCACGTTCTCGAAGTCCTGCGGAACAAGAAGGTGATGAAGGACAAGCCCGTCGAACGGGTCGTGTTCAACGCCATTACCAAGTCCGCCATTCTCGAAGCGATGAAGAACCCCCGCGAGATCGACGGGGCGCTGGTCGATGCCTATCTGGCGCGCCGCGCGCTCGACTATCTCGTCGGCTTCAATCTCTCGCCGGTCCTGTGGCGCAAGCTGCCGGGCGCCCGCTCGGCCGGACGCGTACAGTCGGTCGCCCTGCGTCTGGTTTGTGATCGCGAGCTTGAAATCGAGCGCTTCATCAAGCGCGAGTACTGGTCCCTCGCGGCCAGCCTTCTGACCAAGGACAGGCAGAGTTTTGTGGCCCGCCTCGTGGGCGCAGATGGCAAGAAGATCACCCGCCTCGACATTGGCACCGGCGAGGAGGC
>CAISZN010000267.1 GCA_903889985.1 uncultured Hyphomicrobiales bacterium
CGACGCAGTAATCGCGTGTTGCCTGCATATAGGCGAGGAAGAAGTTCTGAACGTCCTTCTCGTGCGCCTTAGCCCATTCCGGATTGAGGAACACTCCGGCGATGGTCAGGGGCTTTGGGTCCACGAGCTTGTCGACCTCCGCCAAGGTGGTGCCGAAGCCGTCGTTCACAAGGGCCTCGGAGAAGGGCGGGATGCTCAGGGTTGCATCCAGCGCTCCGTTCTGGAGGGCTGCCCCCATCTGGGCGAAGCTGAGAACCTTGAGCTGGATGTCGTCGAGCGACATTCCCACGGTCTCCAGAACCTTTCCGAGTTCGTAGGTCGTCACAGATCCGGCCGCGTTCGTGCCGATGGTCATGCCCTTGAGGTCCTTCAGCGTCTTGACCTTGTCCTTGTGACGCAGCGCGACGACGAGCTTGTGGTGGATGGGCGTCGAGACGCGATCGCTCACCATGATGACCGGCAGCTTGCGCTCTTTCCCATTGAAAAAGCCGACTGAAATTCCTCCCTCGAGGATCTGGATCTGATTGGTTGCCAGCAGGGCAACGCCATCGGCCGCAGACTGGAGCCGCTCGATGTCGACGTCGACCCCGTATTTCTTGAAATAGCCCTTGTCCTGGGCGATGAAGGTCGCAAGGGATCCGATGGATTGCACCGTTGTCAGGTGAATGGTGTCAGCCTCGGCCGGCATGAACTGCAGAAGGGCGAGCGAAAGCAGTGCTGACGACAACGGCGTCGAAATGCGCATGATCCTGGGTCTCCTCGGGCATCATTTCTTTGGTGCGCGAGATTGGCCCAGCAATGGGCATTGAGGCAAGCTTTACAAATCGGATCAAAGCCCCGGAAGGGATTTCATCGTCATCATTCGCCAAGCTGCGCCAGCAGGAGGTCGCCAGACATGGCCTGTGCATTGATCCCATGTGGCAGATTCTTGGGTGAGCTCGCGCCAAGCGTTCTTTCGAACAGGACGCCATAGGTGACGATTTTCTTGATCAAGCCTCCAGGCCTGCCAGCGGTCTACTTCAAGTTAAATTTTTCAAACGCTTAGGCGCTTTTGCGCATTGAGATCCTCAAGGCACTGGTTGCGGGGGGCGCGGATCCGCTGATTCCCACTGAAAGCAAGACGACTGCGCTCATGCTGGCCGCGAGGGCCGGAACCGATGTGGTGCGGCCACGTGGCGCCATCGAGCGGCGGACCGCGATCGATACGGTCAAGTTCCTCGTCGAGCACGGAGCTGACGTCAACGATGTGGGCGAGTATGGCTGGACCCCGCTGCATGCTGCCGCCTATCAGGGCCTGAACGACGTCATCGGGTTTCTGGTTTCAAAGGGTGGGCGACTGGATGTGCTTGATGGCTACGGCCAGACGCCTCGCAGCATTGCCGAGACCATCCTGACACGAAAGATCGGCGCCTCGACCCTGCAAATACCGCGCATTTTCCGTAAGGATACACTGGATCTTTTGGTCAGGCTGGGCGCGCCAACGCCCGAGGAATCCGGTGTTGATATTGTCCTGCGGCGGAACACGGGCGCGGGCTGAAACGGGACGGTTGCATGACACGGCTTGTCTCCGCTCACACACCCGCCGTCGTATAATTGCTTGCGCTGCTTGCACGTGAGCCGACCTGTGAAATCACCTGCTCGCCAATCCGGCGAACATTTTCCACGGTCGGAATGAACTTGATGAGCAGGAGCTCCAGGCCGATATCCTCGAAGCGCTTCACCTGTTTGCAGATGTCTTCCGCTCGGCCCATGAGGCCTGCCTTGGTGGCCGGCAACATGCGGCGCTCAATCTGCCTTGTACGATCGCTTGAGCGGTTTCCCGGATCCTTGTCATAGGCGAAGATTTTCTCGACGGCGTCGTCGAGCGCCTCCTGCGTCGTGTTGCCAATCGAAACGAATGGATTGAACGCGAAATGCACCTTTCGCCCAAGTTCCCGGGCGCGGCGGTCCATGTTTTTCACGGAGGCCTCCAGCGAGCGCATGAGATCATCGTGCGTCGTCTCAGGTGCCTTGGGCGCGCCGATGAACCACCAATCGCAGGTATTGGCGATGAATTCGCGCCCGGGCTCCGTGCTGCTGACCGAGAAGATTTCCGGCGGTTCGGCGCTTGCCGGCCGCAGGGGCAGGTGGGCGTTGTCGAGCTGATAGAATTCACCGTGATGGGTGACAGAGTCCTCGGTCCAGAGTCGGCGCAGCAAATGCACGAATTCTGCTGAACGGCGATAGCGCTCGTCGCCCTGCAGGACGACGCCACCAAACATGTTGAACTCTTCCTCATACCAGCCATTGACAATGTTGATACCCATGCGCCGGTCGCAGATGCGATCAACGCTGGCCGCGAGCTTTGCAATCATGGCCGGGCTCC
>CAISZN010000268.1 GCA_903889985.1 uncultured Hyphomicrobiales bacterium
CCGGGCGCATTGAGCACCGTGACGCCATTCTTGAGGGCCAGGCCCGAGCGGGGTCGCACCTGCGCCTCAAAGCCTTGCGGAAGCTGCAGGGCGAGGCCCGTGGGCACCAGCTCGCGGGCACCCGGCTCGATCACCACGGTGGCATTGGCTGGCAGGGCTGCCAGCAGGTCCATGCCGGCAGACCCATCGGTCTGGTAGGCCGGCAGGGGCAGGCCCTCGCCATGGGGCAGCCGCTCAACGGCGATTTCGACCGACCTCATGGGGCACCTGACAGAAGCTTGCCGAGATGGGCAACAAGTCGCGCCGCCACCTCGTCCTTGGGAAGATCCGGCCAGCTTTCGACGCCCGTGGGGCCGACGAGGTGAACCGTGTTGCGGTCGCCACCCATGACTCCCGTGGCCGGGCTCACGTCATTGGCAACGATGAGGTCGCAGCCCTTGCGCGCGAGCTTCTGCTGCGCATGGGCGATGACGTCATTTGTCTCGGCGGCAAAGCCGACCACCAGCCCCGGGCGGCCGCTCTTGCGGCCTGCCACCGTGGCCAGAATGTCCGGGTTCTCGACCAGCCCCAGCGCCGGGGGGGCCGAGGCACCCTTCTTGAGTTTCTGGGCCTGCGCGCTGCCCACGCGCCAGTCCGCCACGGCAGCAGCGCCAATATAGACATCTGCGGGAAGTGCGCCTTCCACTGCCGCCAGCATCTCGCGCGCGGTCTCCACATGGGTCACGGCGACCCCGACGGGATCGGGCACGGAAACCGGCCCGCTGATGAGCACAACCTCGGCGCCTGCTGCAGCTGCAGCGCGGGCGATGGCATGACCCTGCTTGCCCGACGAGCGGTTGGCGATATAGCGCACCGGGTCGATGGGCTCATGGGTCGGGCCAGAGGTGATGACGACGCGCCTGCCCTTGAGCGGCAGGTCTGTTGCGCCGGGCCGCACGCCCACGCCCAATGGCAGCGGGATCGCGGTCTGGGTCTTCAGGGCGGCCTCCGCTGCAGCGACAATGGTCAGTGGCTCGGCCATGCGGCCGGGGCCATATTCGCCGCAGGCCATTTCGCCATCATCGGGGCCGACAAACAGCATGCCATCGCCACGAAGCGTTGCGACATTGCGCCGGGTGGCCGGGTGCAGCCACATGCGCAGGTTCATCGCTGGGGCAGCGAGCACGCGCTTGTCGGTCGCCAGAAGAAGGGTTGAGGCGAGATCGTTTGCCAGTCCGTTGGCAGCCTTCGCCAGCAGATCCGCCGTCGCCGGTGCAACGATGACAAGATCCGCATCGCGCGACAGTTCGATGTGCCCCATCTCAGCCTCATCGGTGAGCGAGAAGAGGTCCTGATGCACGCTCTGGCCGCTGAGTGCTGCCAGCGACAGGGGTGTCACGAATTGTGCACCGGCCTGCGTCAGCACGGCACGCACGCTGGCGCCGCGTTCGCGCAGGCGCCGCACCAGGTCGAGCGCCTTGTAGGCCGCGATCCCGCCGCCGACGATCAGAAGAATGCGCGAGGATTTCAGGGGCATGTGGCCGCTATTGACCTTGTTGATGGGCGGCTCCGGTGCCGGCAGGCCCGACCGCCCAAAACCTAGACAATGGTCCAGCCCTTTGCAACGACGCCCTCAGAGCAGGAAGAAGCCCAGAAGCGTGAGGGCGATGACCCAGAGGGCGGCATTGCCCCAGCGCGCCCGGCGCGCCTCCGCAAGGCCGATGGCCTCCACAGACGCCGGCGAGAGAGAAAAGCCATGCTGGGCTGCTTCCTCGAGCCGCCGTGCCACGCGCTCGGCGCGGTCGAAGAGCTCCGGCAGCTCGCGCACATTGCGACCAATGGCGGCAAGGCCACGTCCAGCATCGGCCAGCATGCCGCGCGGCCCGAGGTTCGCTTCGATCCAGCTGCGCACGACCGGGTCGGCGGTGGACCACATGTCGAGGCGCGGATCGAGCTTGCGCGCAACGCCCTCCACCACGACCATGGTCTTTTGCAGCAGCACCAGTTCCGTGCGCGTGCGCATGTCGAAGAGGGCCGTGATCTCGAACAGCAGCGTCAGCAGCTTCGCCATGGAGATCTGGTCGGCCGTGCGCGAATGGATCGGTTCGCCAATGGCGCGGATGGCCTGGGCGAAATCCTCGACCTTGTGGGTATCGGGCACATAGCCCGCCTCAAAATGCACCTCTGCCACGCGCCGGTAATCGCGCGTGATGAAGCCATAGAGGATCTCGGCGAGGAACCTGCGTTCCTTGTGTCCGAGCCGACCCATGATGCCAAAGTCGACGGCGACGAGTTCGCCCTTCATGTCGACGAAGAGATTGCCCTGATGCATGTCCGCATGGAAGAAGCCATCGCGCACCGCATGGCGCAGGAAGCTCTGGATGATCGTGCGCCCGAGATCGCGCAGGTCGATCCCGCGCGCCGCAATGGCATCGAGATCGGTAAGCGGCGTGCCGTCGATCCACTCGAGGGTGAAGACATCCTTGGCGGTGCGATCCCAGTCGACGGTGGGCACGCGGAAGTCAGTATCCTTGGCGCAGTTCTCGCCGAATTCCGATGCAGCGGCGGCCTCTAAGCGGAAGTCCATCTCCATGCGCACGCTGCGCGCCAGCGTGTCCACCACTTCGGTCATGCGCAGGCGGCGGGCCTCTGAGAAATGCCGCTCGGCGAAACGGGCAGCGAAATACATGTCCGACAGGTCGCGCGCGAAGCGCCGCTCAACACCGCGACGCAGAACCTTGACGGCCACGTCATGCTCGTTGCCATCCACATCTCGCACACGGGCCTTGTGCACCTGCGCGATGGAGGCAGCCGCGACCGAAGGACCGAACTCCGTAAAGACCTCACCGATGGGCCGCCCGAAGGCCGCCTCGATGATCTGCACCGCTTCATCCTGCGGGAAGGGCGGCACGCGGTCCTGCAGCTGCTCGAGTTCTCGCACCACATTGGGACCGACCACATCAGGGCGCGTGGCGAGGAACTGACCGAGCTTCACATAGGAAGGACCGAGCCGGCCCATGGCGGCAGCGAGCCGCGAGCCGCCGGGCGCAAGGCGCCGCCGTGCAATGAGCTTGGCCATGGCCAGCGGCAGGCGTGCGGCCGGCGGAACCATGGTCGGGTCGACGCTGGAGAACACGCCTTCATGGGCCAGAACCCAGCCGGCGCGTGCGAGGCGGACGAGATGATAAATCGCGGAGATCACGCTGTGGTCCTAGAGCTTCCAGCCGGAATGGATGCAGACCACGCCACCGGTCAGCCGCGTGAACTGGGCGCGGCGGAAGCCGGCCTCCTCGATCATCTGCCGGAAGCGCTCGGCCGGCGGAAACTTGCGGATCGATTCCACGAGGTAACGATAGGGCGCACCATCGCCCGTGACCACCTTGCCGATGGCCGGGATCGCGGTGAAGGAATAGGCGTCATAGATCTGCTCGAGCACGGGCAGGTCCACATCTGAGAACTCCAGGCACAGGAAGCGCCCGCCGGGCCGCAGCACGCGGTAGGCCTCCTTCAGCGCCTTGTCGATACGCGGCACGTTGCGGATGCCAAAGGCAATCGTATAGCCATCGAAGGTATTGGCCTCGAAGGGCAGCTCCTCCGCATTGGCCTCGACGAATTCCAGATGGCCGAGCCCGCGCGCTTCG
The DNA here is from genome assembly GCA_903889985.1 of uncultured Hyphomicrobiales bacterium. Lineage (GTDB taxonomy): Bacteria > Pseudomonadota > Alphaproteobacteria > Rhizobiales > Beijerinckiaceae > Terripilifer. The sequence continues at coordinate 3,621 of CAISZN010000268.1, forward strand.
GCCCGGTCGCGGCCGACCCGCAGCATCTCGCCATTGATGTCGAGCACGGTCACGTCGGTCTTGGGCCCACCGGCCTCTGCGATGCGGAAGGCCACGTCGCCCGTGCCGCCCGCCACATCGAGGTGGCGATGGGGGCGCAGGCGCGAGGGCTTCACCATGCCAACCAGCACATCCTTCCAGGCCCGGTGGAGGCCCATGGACATGAAGTCATTCATCAGGTCGTAGCGGTCTGCGACCTTGTGGAACACGTCATTGACGAGGCCCTGCTTCTCCTCCAGCCGCACATTGGTGAAGCCGAAATGGGTCTCCTGACGGGAGGTTTCGGGACCGGATTCGGCGGGCTCAGACATGGGGGTGCTCCAGAAGGTGGCGGACCATATCCCGAGTGGTTGCACAATTCCATCGGGAGGTGCCGCGCCATGCCGAAGCGCCCGCAGCACCCTCCCCTTGACGGGGAGGGTCGACGTGCGAAGCGCGGCGGGGTGGGGTGACGCCGCGATTTCGTATCGCAATCGGTTGAAGCTGCAACGTGAGCCTTCCGCGAGCTGGTCGCGCGCGACCCCCACCCCGTCAGGGCTTCGCCCTGCCGACCCTCCCCGCAAGGGGGAGGGTTGCGGATGCCGCGCTCCCATCCCTTCCCCCGGGGCGTGCGGCCCCTTATCTTTAACGCTCCCGCCCGCGAAAGAGCCCATGCCCGAACTGCCCGAAGTTGAAACCGTCCGCCGGGGCCTCGCCCCGGTGATGACGGGTGCCGCCATCACCCGCGTCGAGCAGCGCCGGACGGACCTGCGCTTTCCCTTCCCGGAGCAATTTGCGGAGCGGCTGGCGGGCCGGCGGGTCGAGAGCGTGGGGCGGCGGGCCAAATACCTGCTGCTCGATCTCGACGACGGGCAGGTGCTCGTCCTGCATCTGGGCATGAGCGGGTCATTCCGCATCGACGGCGACCTGCCGGGCCTGTTCCATCACGACCGCTCGAAGGATCCCACGCATGACCACGTGGTCTTCCACCTCTCGAACGGGGCAACGGTTACCTATAACGACCCGCGCCGCTTCGGCTTCATGCTGCTGGAACCGCGCGCGGAGATCTCCGAGCACAAGTTCTTCCGTGATATCGGCATCGAGCCCCTGGGCAACGAGCTGAATGGCGGGCTCATTGCAAAGCTTTTCGCTGGCAAGGCCGCACCCCTCAAGGCCGCACTGCTCGACCAGACCCTGATCGCGGGCCTCGGCAACATCTATGTCTGCGAATCCCTGCATCGCGCGGGCCTGTCGCCACGCCGGGCGGCAGGGGCGCTGGCGCGGGCCGATGGCAGCCCGACGGCCAAGGCCGACCTGCTCGCGACCTGCATCCGCGATGTGCTGGAAGCCGCAGTCGAGGCCGGTGGCTCAAGCCTGCGCGACCACCGGCAGGCGGATGGATCGCTCGGCTATTTCCAGCACACCTTCCGCGTCTATGACCGGGAGGGAGAGCCCTGTCCCAATGGCTGCGGCAAACTGGTGCAACGCATCGTCCAGTCCGGACGTTCCACCTTCTTCTGTGGGGCCTGCCAGCGCTGATCTGCGGATTCTCTCTCTCGAAACCCTGTGATAGGGTCCGCCCCGAATTTGGGTCAGGCCTTCAGGGAGCTGGCCTTAACAATATAAGGATACAGGGATGATCATCGAGCACCAGCAGCAGCTCACCCAGGCAGTCCTCGATGTCATGCAGAAGACGCCCAATCCGCGTTTGCGCGAAATCATGGTCTCGCTCATCACCCACCTGCATGGATTCATCCGCGACGTGCACCTGACCGAGGTCGAGTTTCGCGATGCCTGCGCCATCATTGCCGAACTGGGCCACCTCACAAACGACACGCACAACGAAGTGGTGCTGATGGCCGGGTCGCTCGGCGTGTCCTCTCTGGTGTGCCTGCTGAACAATGGCGACAACGGGAATACCGAGACGACCCAGAACCTGCTCGGGCCCTTCTGGCGGCTGAATTCTCCCCCGACAAAGAATGGCGACAGCATCATTCGCTCCCCCACCGAGGGCGCACCGCTCTTCGTCAAGGCGAAGCTCGTCGATCCGGACGGCCAGCCGATCGTGGGCGCCGAGATCGACACCTGGCAGTCGAACTCCGAGGGTCTCTACGAGAACCAGGACGAGGCCCAGGCGGACATGAACCTGCGCGGCAAGTTCACCAGCAACGAGAATGGCGAATTCTGGTTCCGCACCATCAAGCCGGCGGGCTATCCGATCCCCACCAGCGGCCCGGTCGGTCGCCTGCTGATCGCGCAGGAACGCCATCCCTTCCGCCCGGCGCACCTGCATTTCCTCGCCTTCAAGGAAGGCTTCAAGACGCTCATCAGCCAGGTCTATTTCAACGATGATCCGCGGCTGGAAACCGATGCGCAGTTCGGCGTCACGCGTGCGTTGATCGGCAATTTCACGCGCCATACCAACGCTGCTCCTGCCCCTGACGTGACCGGTGAGTGGTACAACCTCGATTATGTCTTCAAGCTCGAGCGCGGCGAGGCCAAGCTGCCGCGCCCGCCGATCAAGTGAGGTCTTGATGGGTCTGCCGCTTTCCGTCCTCGACCAGTCACCTGCGCTTCTTGGTTTCACAGAGGACGTGGCGATCCGCCAGACGGTCGAGATGGCGCAGCATTGCGAGCGGCTGGGCTACAACCGCTTCTGGGTGAGCGAGCATCACGGCTCGCAATCCATCGTGGGCTCCGCGCCGGAGATTCTCATCACTGCGATTGCGGTGCAGACGCAGCGCATTCGCGTGGGCTCGGCAGGCGTCATGCTGCCCCACTATGCGCCGCTGAAAGTGGCCGAGCAGTTCTCCGTGATCGAGTCGCTCGCGCCCGGTCGCATCGATCTCGGCCTCGGCCGCGCACCGGGCGGTGACGGGCGCATGTCCCATGCGCTCAATCCGCTGGGCGATCAGGCGGTCGAGCGCTTTCCCGCCAATGTGCGCGACATCGTGGCCTGGACGAGCGGCAGGCCGCTGCCCGACAATCATCCCTATGCGTCGATCCGCGTCTCACCGCATCCGCCGACTGCACCGGAAGTCTTCGTGCTGGGCAGTTCCGATTATGGCGCGCAGGTCGCGGCCTATCTTGGACTGCCTTTCTGTTTTGCGAGCTTCATTTCCGAGCGTGGTGCCGAGCAGGCCTTCGAGCTCTATCGCCGCTATTACCAGCCCAGCGAGCGTCATCCCAAGCCCCATGCCAATGCCTGCGTCTTCGCATTGGCGGCGGACACGAACGAACGTGCACGCGAAGTGTTCGCGACCCGTGCCAAGGCGCGCCTCAATCGCGATCGCGGCATCCGCATGCCGCTGGTGCCCTGGCAGGAGGCCCTGGCGGAACCGCGTTCGGTTGCAGAGCAGATCCGCTTCGATGGGCTCGCAGAGACGGCTTTCATCGGCGATGGGGCGACTTGCGCGGGCAAGCTGCGCGCCTTTGCGCAATCGCTCGATCTTGATGAACTCACGATCCTGACGCATGCCTATGACATCGAGGATCGGAAGCGCTCGTTCGAAGTTCTGGCTGGCGCGTTTGGGTTGATGGCATGATGGAACCGCACGACAGGAGTCGCGCAGGCTATCAATCCAGTGCGTTCTTGATCTCGGTCACGCGGTCCACAACCGCTTTCGGCGTCGCGTAGAAACCTGCGATCAGCTTTTCGATGAAGACCCCGTCAGTCGGGCCGTCAAAATCGATCTTGGACGCGCGGATGTCTGCCAGAAACTCCGGATCTTTCAGCACCGCATCAAAGGCGGCGCGCAACGCCTTCAGGCGCTCGGGTGGCAGGCCCGGAGGGGCTGCAATCGGGCGGCCCATCTTGCCGGCCCCGAAGGCCAGAAGATAGGCCTGCCTTGAGGGTTCATCTTTCAGAAGATCAAGCGGATTGGGCACATCCGGCAGGTCTGGATGCTTGTCGGTGCCCATTTGCGTGACCACCGCGACGAGCTTGTTTTCCAGCCATTGCGGCCGCGCCGAGCGCACCGAGCCCAGCGTAAATCCGCAATAGCCATCGACCTCGCCCTGTTCCATGGCGATGCCCACTGCCGCGCTGTCGGGATAGCCGTTATAGACCTTGAACTTCGTCCCCACGAGGGCGTTGAGGACGCGCGGCATGATGCCCGAGCCGGTCTGTGGCCCATTGGCGCCAATCTTGATCTCGTGCTTGAGCACATCGTTGAGCGAGGTGAAGCCGGAGGCCCGCCAGCCAAGGCAGGTCGCCACATCCGATGACACGGATCCGATCCAGCCGAATTTCTGTGCATCGTAGCGTGCCTCCTTGTTGCCAAACAGCGGCTCGTTGACGAGATCGCGCGAGGGCAGGCCGATGACCGTGCCGTCGCGCGCGGCCACGTTATAGAGGTAGTTCGTCATGACGAGCCCGCCGGCGCCGGGCATGTTTTCCGGGATCACATTCGGCTTTCCGGGAATGTGCTTGCTGATATGGCGCTGCACGACGCGCATGTAGACGTCGTAGCCTGTGCCAGCGCCATAGCCCACGAGAAAGCGGATCGACTTGCCGCGATAGAACTCTTCGACGGATTGCGCGCATGCCGGGGTGGCGGCAAGCGCCGCGATCACCGCCAGCACGCACCGGTTCGGGTGACGCGCCATCTTGCCCTCCCTTGCGACCGGTCTGCTGCCGGTTCGCAAGGCCATGATAGCAGGCAGTGCGAGCTACGCCATCGACCTTCGCCTGACATAGCGGTGTCAAGGTCGCCGGCCTAGAAGGGGCGATGATGCTCAAAAATAGCTTTTTCGTCCGAATTGGGTTGATGCAGCGGATCCTGGTCCTTGCGGCCGCCCTCGTCTTCCTGACCTCGTGGGCCGGTGGTCCGGCATCTGCGGCTCCGGCGCAAAAGCCGCTCACCCTGCTCGTCAGCATCGACGGCTTCCGGGCGGATTACCTGCAACGCGGGAAGACACCGACGCTCGCTTCACTGGCGCGTCGGGGGACACATTCTTCGGGGCTGATTTCGTCCTTTCCGAGCGTCACCTTTCCCAATCATTACAGCATCGTGACCGGGCTGGTCCCCGATCACCACGGCATCGTCAACAACACGATGCACGACCCTGCCATTCCCGATCCGGTCTTTGCCCTGTCATCACGCAGCGCGGTGTCCAACCCGCTCTGGTGGAACGAGGCGACCCCTGTCTGGGTGACTGCGGCCCGCCACGGCAAGGTGACGTCCGCCATGTTCTGGCCGGGAACCGAGACACCCATCCACGGCGTTCAGCCCCGCAACTGGTTGCCCTACAGCGACCTGCTCTCATCAGGCGACCGCGTTGACCAGCTGCTCAAGTGGCTCTCGGTCAGCCCGTCCGAGCGGTCTGATTTCGCCACCCTCTATTTTTCCGAAGTCGACACCGCCGGTCATCTGGCTGGTCCCGACTCGCCGGAACTCGATGCGGCACTGGGGCGCGTGGACACCGCGCTGGCTCATCTGTTCGAAGGCCTGCGGAAGCTTGGCCTGCGTGGGCTGACGAATGTGGTGATTGTCTCCGATCACGGCATGGCGCCGGTTCCGGCCGAGAACGTGGTCAATCTGAGCCCGCTGCTCGAAGGCATTCCAGCCGCCAAGATTCGCTGGTTCGGCACTTTTGCGGGGATCGAGGCCAATGCCGAGGATGCGACGCGTGTGCTCGCGGCCCTGCATGATGCGCCTCACATGCAGTGCTGGCGCAAGGGCGAGATGCCTGCCGTCTATCGCTTCGGAACCCACCGGCGCATTCCGGACATCGTCTGCCTGGCCGAAACAGGCTGGTGGCTGACCGACGACCTCAAGCATAAGAGCGTGCGCGGCCAGCACGGATATGATCCGCGTGATCCCCTGATGCATGGCCTCTTCATCGCGCAGGGAAGTCGCCTCGTGTCGACGACGCTGCCGGACATCGCGAATGTGGAAGTCTATCCGCTGCTCTGCCGGCTGCTTGGTATTCCGCCGGAGGCCAATGACGCGACCGGGCAACTGCGGTCACTTGTCTGGGGCAAGTGACCACAGTGATGCAGGCAGATTTCGGCCCTTAGGGTTTCAAAGCGCCGGGGTGTCGTGATGGTGGTGATGCCCGCCATCACCATGGCTGTGGTGGGCGCTGTCGGCGCGGATCGGCACCAG
>CAISZN010000269.1 GCA_903889985.1 uncultured Hyphomicrobiales bacterium
CCGCCGATGTGATCCTCAGCCTCGACTGGGTGGATCTTGCAGGCACCTTCAAGACGGCGCTCGGCGACAGGGAATGCAAGGCCAAGGTCGTGCAGGTGACGCTCGACTATGTGCTGCACAATGGCTGGAGCATGGACTACATGGGCCTGCCGCCGGTCGACTGCTTCATCCCGGCAGAACCGGATCTCGCCGTGACCGCCATGGTCAAGGCGCTCGAGGGCAAGCCTGCGAAATACACGGGCGGTGGCAAGTCTGCGCCGCTGCTGTCGCCAGCCCTCGATCCCGGCCCGATCAGCGTCGCCCAGATGTTCCATGGGTTGCGCAAAGCGGTCGAGGGTCGCGATGTCTCGCTGTTGCAGACACCGCTTTCCTATTCGCCGGGCAGCTGGCACTTCCGTCATCCGCTCGACTACATCGGCACCGATGGTGGTGGCGGCATTGGCTCGGGGCCGGGCATCTCGGTTGGTGCAGCGCTGGCCCTGCGCGGCACCGGGCGCCTGCCGATCTCGGTCTTCGGCGATGGCAACTTCATGATGGGCTGCGCCGCGGTCTGGACCGCAGTGCATTACCAGATCCCGGTCATGATCGTGGTGACGAACAACCAGTCCTTCTACAACGACGAGTTGCATCAGGAGCGCGTGGCGCGCATGCGCAACCGCCCGGTCGAGAACAAGTGGATCGGCCAACGCATGGACAATCCCGAGCTCGATCTCGCGACCATCGCACGCGGTCAGGGTGCGGTTGGCTTTGGTCCGGTGAAGGATGCGACCGAACTCGTGCCCATGTTCGAGGCGGCTCTGAAGGAGCTCGAAGCAGGCAAGGTTGTGGTGGTGGATGTGCGCGTGCTGCCGGGCTACGGCTGAGTGGAGCGCGAGCCTCCGGCTCGCATTCTTGCGCTACGCCCGAGACCCCTCATCCTTACCTTCTCCCCACCTGCGGCGGGGAGAAGGGGGCGGAAGCGTCGAGCTTTAATGTCGAAGTGGCATCACGCATCAGCGTGCGCGACTCCCTCTCCCGCTTGCGGGAGAGGGTTGGGGTAAGGGCCTGCGGCGTAGAGCGCAAATGCGGCAGGAACCGTGCTAGCCTCTGCTACTTCGCGTAATACTTCAAAAAGTCGTCCATCTGCTCCTTGCTGAAGGGCGCATTGATGAACTTCAGCGCCAGTGCGTCGGCCATCGCATTGTCGAGGCCTGAGATGCGCTTGGGCAGCAGGTTGTTCTTCGGGAAATAGTCATCGCGAATGAGCTTGGCCTGCTCCTCGGTGATGCCGGCGAACTCCGCATAGGTCTTCAGCGCAGCCGGGTTGGCATACATCCAGTCGAGGGTTTCCTCATAGGCCTGGTTGAAGCGCTTCAGCTGGTCGGCCTTCTGTGTGATCACGTTCAGGTTGGTGAAGTTCATCCGCACGGTCTGGTTGCGGAAGGCTTCCAGATCGCTCTCGCGCGCGATCATGCGCACCTTGCCGGCCTTCACCTCCTCAACCACGTAGGGCGGCGCGGACCAGCCGATATCGATCTGGCCGGACATGACCTGCGTATAGGTCGTGGGTGCCGTGCCTGCCGCAATGGCCTTGATGTCCACGCCCGCCTGCCGGATCAGCGCCAGCGCGCCGAGATTGGAGGACGACCCGTTGGACGAATAGGCCATGGTCTTGCCGGCCGCATCCTTCAGCGTCTTCAGCGGCGAATTGGCCGGTACGTACCAGAAGATATCGTCGGCGCCCGTCATCGCAGAGGAGATGGGTCGGATCGGCGCGCCCTTGGCGAAGGCTGCCATGATGCCGCTCGTGCCGGTGCCCGTGCCGATGTCGACACTGCCGGAGATCACGGCCTGCGTCGTCTCGCCCGCACCGGCGGTATAGAGGATCTCGAGCTTGAGATTGTGCTTCTGGAAAATACCGGCCTTCATGCCGATGTCGGGAATGGCGGTGTCCCAGTTGCCTCGCTGTGGAATGGCGAGCTTCAGCAGGTCCTGCGCCGCTGCATGGCTGGCGAAGGCGAGAAGGGTGGCGGCTGCAAGCACGACGCGGCTGCGGATATTCATGGATCCTCCCGGACGATTGCGAGTGTCTTGACGGTGGGCCCGTCTATTTTGCGTAGTAGCGGACGAATTCGTCCGATTGTTCCTTGGTGAGCGGTGCTGCGATGAACTTCAGGTCGATCGCATCCTTCATGGCATTGTCGAGTCCCGAGAGCCGGTTCACACGCAGCGCATCCTTGGGGAAGAAGGAGTTGCGAATTTCCTTGCCCAGATCCTTCGTCACCTGCGCGAAAGCCGCATAGGTTTCCAGCGCTTCGTCGCCCGCATACATCCAGTCCACCGTCTCCTGATAGGCGGCGCGGAAGCGGTTCAGCACGTCTGATTTGCCGGTGATGAAGCCGAGATTGCCGATATTCATGCGCACGGTCTGGTCGCGGAATTCCGGCACGTCGCTTTCACGCGCGATGATGCGGATCTTGCCCTGCTGCAGCAGGTCGACACCGATCGGGGGCAGGGACCAGCCCACATCCACCTGCTTCGACATGGCCTGGGTGAGGGTGGCCGGTGGCCCACCTGTGGGGGTGAGCTTCAGCTGCACGCCGAAGTGCCGCTGGAAGCCCAGCACCGCCAGATGGGTGGAGGAGCCGTTGGTGGAATAGGCCACCGTCTTGCCCGCCGCATCCTTCATCGTCTTGATGGGCGAGTCCGCCGGCACGTACCAGAACAGATCATCCGCGCCGGTCATGGAATTGGAGATCGGCCGCACGGGCGCGCCCTTCACCACGGCGGCCATGATGCCGGTCGTGCCGATGGCGACACCAAGGTCCACGCTGCCGGTGATCACGGCC
>CAISZN010000270.1 GCA_903889985.1 uncultured Hyphomicrobiales bacterium
GCCTCGGCGAAGATCGCCGGGATCACATAGGGGCCTGCCGTGTCCTTGATGATGTTGCCGGTGGACAGGAAGCCCAGCATGGAGATGTAGGCGCCCACGTTGTTGCGCGAGGAAAAGCGCATGCCGAGGAACTTGCCGTCCTTGTCGACGGCAAGCCCTGCGTCCACCACCATGTCGCGGCCCTGATCGTCGGCGACCAGCGCCTCGCTGCGCTCGCAGTTCCATTTTACCGGGCGGCCGACCTTCTTCGACGCCCAGGCGATGACGGGGACTTCCGGATAGAGGCCGCCCTTCATGCCGTAGCTGCCGCCCACATCGCCGGCGATGAGGGAGATGCGCTGCTCGGGCACCTTGAAGACGAACTGCGCCAGCATGGAGCGCCAGACATAGGGGCGCTGGTGGCAGGCATAGATGGTGAAATGCTCGCGCCCCCGGTCATAGGTGGCCACGACCGCACGCGGCTCCATGGTGCTGGCGGCAACGCGGTTCACGACGAAACGGTCCTCCACCACCACGTGGGCGGCGGCAAAGGCCTTCTCGGCGGCCTCCCGGTTGCCCTTGGCGGCGTAGAGGGGCTCGTTGTTCGGGCACTCGTCCCAGACCGCCGGGGCGCCGGGCAGGTTGGCGGTGGCCGTGTCGAGCTGGATGGGCAGGGTCTCGTAGTCGACCTCGATGGCCTCGCAGGCATCCTTGGCCTGGGCAATGGATTCGGCGATCACCACGGCGATCGACTGGCCCACATGGCGCACCCTGTCGCGGGTCAGGGCCGGGCGGGGCGGGCGGAACATCGGCGAGCCATCACGCTTCTTGGCAGGCGAAGCGCCCTTCACGTCGCCGAGCTTCTCCTTGGCATAGTCTTCGCCGGTCAGGATGGCGATGACGCCGGGCATCTGCGAGGCCACGGTGGTGTCGACCCGCAGGAGTTTGGCGTGGGCATGAGGCGAGCGCAGGAAGACCGCATAGCTCTGCCGGTCCATGAAGATGTCATCGGTGAAGCGGCCCTGACCCTGCAGGAGACGCGGTGCTTCCACCTGACGAACCGGCTGACTGATTGAAAAACGCGGCATTCCGCTCCCCACACTTCCCGAACTTCGGGTCGAGTATGGGAAAATCCCCCGCCCTTCGCAATGCGGGAGGGCATCGTGGTGGCGATGGACGATCTGGGCGGCGGATTGATGATCGCTTTTGCGGAAATTCCAGGCGTGTCGGCGCTGCCCCCCGGACAGGATTTTGAGCTGGCGTCTGAATCTGTCCAAAAATCCGAGTCATCACAGCGCGTTGGGTGTTTTCAGCCGCCTTTTTGCGCGCCAGCGTCCTCAATCGCAGAAGCCCGATTTCCCAATCAGGACTCACAGTTCAGATTCAGTTAATGCGCGCAGAACCCATGATCTGAGTCTAACTGATTCAAACGACTCTATTTTCCCAAATCGTCAAAGTTAAATTTAACCGAAATTTATCTTGAAAGGATCAAATGATGCCCTTGCGGACAAGGTGTGTGCCCGCCGGTCGAGTACCGCAAGGGAGTTGCGGAATGTCCATGGTGGTTGAGCAGTCGGCGCGGCGCGCCGGGTCAGTGTTTCCCCGTTTTGCAGATCTCCGGATTGCTGTGCGCATTGCCTTTGGCTTTGCCGCCGTTCTTTTAATTCTTGGAGCATCCTCCTTCTTTGGCATCCGATCGGTCCGTGAGATCGGTCGCTCCATGACGGAGTTCAATGATGTCGCTGCCCGGCAGGATGCCTTGCAGACGGTCGAGGCTGACCTGTTGAAAGTCCGGGTCTTCGTGCGCGAATATGCGGCGGGCGGAAGGCCCGAAGTGGAGAAGAATGCACGCGCTGCATTGCCTGCCTTGAAGAAGGATCTGGAACTCGCGCGCCGTACGCTGACTGATCCTGCAGACCTCGATGCGCTCGCAAAGTTCGAGAAACTGTCATCCGACTATCTGGCAAGTTTCGAAACGCTCGTGCAGCTGCACGGGCAGCGGGACAAGCTGCTCGTCGACAAGGTCAATCCGATTGGCGGCAAGCTGCAGGAGGGGCTGGAAAAGCTCATCGACATCAATGCCAAGGCTGAGGATGCCCCAAGCCTTGCCCTGCTGGGCCGGGCGGGCAGCGCCCTGATGTCAGTGCGGGTTCTCTATAATCAGGCTCTGATCACGGCTGATCCTGACGTCAAGGATCGGGCTGACGCGGCGCTCGCCAGGTTCCAGAACATCGTCAACCAGCTTGAGGCCCATATCGAAGTTCCCGAGCAGGCCAGCATCATCCAGCCCTGGCAGGACCTGATCGGAGCCTATGGTGCAGGCTGGACGGATGTCCTTGCAATCGGCACCAAGATCGAGAGCATTGCCAACAAGGACATGTTGTCATTGGCCAGCAAGGCGAGCGAGGCGATCTCCAAGGCTGTCGAGCGCATGACTGACTCCAGCCGTCGCCTCGGCGAGCAAAGCGAGGCAACCGTCGGCAGTGCCGAATGGACCATGTGGAGCCTCGCGATTGCAGGCATGCTGGTGTCAGCGGTGCTTGGCTGGATCATCGGTCGCAGCGTTGGCGGTCCAGTAAAGCTGATCACCCAGGTGATGACCACCCTGGCTCGCGGCGATACCAAGGTCACCATTCCGGCTCAGAACAATCGCGACGAAATCGGCGACATGGCCCGCGCAGTCGTGGTCTTCCGTGACGCAGCCATCGAGAAGGTGCGCCTTGAGGCTTTGGCCCGCGAGGAAGCAGCGCGTGCAGATGCCGAGCGCGTTGCCCGCGAAGCCGAGAAGGCGGAGCAGGCCAGGCTCATGCAGGAGGCGGTCACGCGTCTTGGAGAAGCCCTGCGCCGCCTCGCCGATGGCGACCTGACCGATCGCATCGATGTCTGCTTCTCGGGCGATCTTGACGGGCTGCGTGAGGACTTCAACCTGTCGATCGAGAAGTTGCGCAACACCATCCAGTCGGTCCAGGTCAGCACGGATGCAATCCGCTCCGGCAGTCTCGACATGGCCTCTGCCGCAGACGACATGTCGCGTCGGACCGAACAGCAGGCAGCCAGCCTTGAAGAAACGGCTGCCGCGCTGGAAGAGATCACGTCCACGGTGAACAAGACCGCGGAAGGTGCGAGCCACGCCCAGAAGGTCGTGCTCAGCGCGAAGGAAGAGGCTGATGCCTCTGGCGTCGTGGTCAACCGCACCATCGATGCCATGCATGGCATCGCGGAGTCCGCCAAGAAGATCACGCAGATCATCGGCGTGATCGATGAGATCGCCTTCCAGACCAACCTGCTCGCCCTCAACGCGGGCGTGGAGGCGGCGCGTGCCGGCGAGGCCGGTCGTGGCTTTGCGGTGGTCGCTTCGGAGGTGCGTGCGCTGGCCCAGCGCTCGGCCGAGGCCGCCAAGGAGATCAAGGGCCTCATCAATGACTCGACCCGCCAGGTCGATGTGGGTGTGGATCTTGTCGGCGAAGCAGCCGCGGCGCTGAAGCGTATTGTCACGCAGGTTGATGATATCTCCAGCGTGGTGGTCGAGATCGCCAGCGGGACGCGCGAACAGGCCCAGAGCCTGCAGGAGGTGAGCAGTGCCATCGGCCAGATGGATCAGGCGACCCAGCAGAATGCTGCCATGGTCGAGGAATCCACGGCCGCAGCCCATTCGCTCGGCAAGGAAGTCAGCAACCTGTCTGAACTGGTGACACAATTCCAGATCGGCAACCAGCCGGCGGCCCGCGCTCAGGTTCAGGCGGCGTCACCGGCCCAGCGCTTCGCCCCCAAGCCCATGACCAAGCCCATGACCAAGCCCATGACCAAGCCCTTGGCGAAGGCGCGGCCCAACATCGCAAAGCCCGCCAGGCCCATGGTCTCTGCCAGGCCCATGGCTTCGGCCCAGCGCAAGCCGGAGCCCGAGGTAAATGACTGGGCCGAGTTCTGATTGATCCAGCTCTCCATGGACGACGCCCGCGCCCCGCGCGGGCGTTTGTCGTTGGGGCGCAGGGATCGGCTCGCGCGCCGAGGTTGCCTGACCGGCGCCGGGATCCTAGCATCGCGCCTCGGAGCGACCGTCTGCCATGCGTGCCTGGCCTGCGGATCACGGGAGGATAGGGCGCGACCGAGATGGCAGGGATATGAAATTCGGCACATTCGCCCCGATTCCAATGGCTGTCGTGGGATCGCCCGAAGTGGCAGGTTCTGCCGCCCATGCCCTCGAGCCGCTGCCGGGCGGCCTGCGCGATGCGCAGTATGATTTCTCGCTGGAATTGCTGACGGCCGCCGACCGGGTCGGCTTTGATCTCGTGCTCTTTGCTGAACGGCATTATGGCCAGGACCTGAGCGCCTGGGTGCTGGCGAGCGCCATTGCCTCCAGGCTAGACCGCATGCTGGCGCTGGTTGCCGTCCATCCGGGCCTCATCGACCCGGTCATGGCGGCCAAGATGGCGGTCTCGGTTGATCGCATCACGCGCGGGCGGATGGCGATCAACATCGTCAACGGCTGGTTCGACCGCGAGTTCGAAATGTTTGGCGGCAAGGTGCTGCAGGGCGCGCAGCGCTACAGGCGCTCAACCGAGTTCATCGAGATCCTGCGCGGCCTGTGGACGCAGGAGACCTTTTCCTATCAGGGCGAGCACTATCAGCTCGACAGGGGCCAGCTGCTGCTCAAGCCCGCGACCGTGCAGCCACCGGAGATCTATTCGGTGAGTACCAGTGACGAGGGGCGGGATTTCATCGCAAACACCTGTGACGTCTGGTTCGTCGAATTCCCAAAGCAGGCCCAGTCAACCGACGAGGTGCTGCGCGCGCTGGAAGCCTCCATCGCTGACATGGACCGGCGCAAGGCGGGCACGGGGCGCAAGATCCGCTATGGCCTCAATCCCTTTCTCGCCCTGGGCAAGAGTCCTGAGCATGCGCTTGATCGTGCCATGAAGCAGATCCTTGCCAGTGATCCTGTCGGCGATACGCGCAAGATCGAAAGCCGCATGCTGCCTGCCACCCGTGCGGGCTTCATCGGGACACCCAGCGAGGTCCGCAAGCAGGTTCGGCGCTTCGCGGACATGGGCTTCGACCTGCTCCTCCTCAAGATGATCGCCAGTGTTGAAGCGGTTGAAGAGGTCGGCGCTGAAATCATTGCGCATCTTGGCACCGGCGCGAAAGCCGCGCCCGAGCCCATCAGCGCGTAACCCTGATCGACTTGTAGAGCTGCTGCCAGCGGGTTGACTCGCTTGAGGACCGACCAAGGTCCAGCATATGGATGCGGCTCTCCTCATAGGGCAGCGGCACGCGCTTGTTGGCGCAGAGGTAGTGTAGCCTTGCCAGAATGTCCTGCGCGTCGGTCAGCATGTAGTCGAAGAACAGGGCCGCGCTTGCCGGATGTGGAGCGGTGCGCATGACCGAGACGCAGTTCGGCATGCCAACAAGAGGATCAAGCGCGATAGGCTCGATGGGCGCACCGCTGTCCTTGAGTACCTGCGCCGTATAGCTGAACAGGGTGAGGGCGAGCGGCACTTCGCCGCTGACGACGAGATTGGCAAGGAGCGAATGTCCCTTGCGAACGGACAGGCCATTTTTCGTGGCGATGTCGCGAAAGAGCTTCAGCCCCTTCTCCTCCCCCATGACATCGAGCATGCCGCCGAACCAGTCGGAATCATCTGCCTCAATGCCGAGTTTGCCCTTCCATTTTGGATCGAGCAGGTCTTCATAAGACTTCGGGACGTCGGCCGCCGGAATGAGGTTTGTGTTGCGCGCGGCGATCAGCAGGTTGAAGCCAAAGCCAGCCCAGGCGTGATGGTCCGGCGCGGCCGCGCTGCGCAATTCGCCCCACACCGGCGTATCCATGACCTGCAGGAGATTCTCGCTCCGCAGGGCCTCGACTCCCGGTCCATTGTTCAGCACGAAATCGACGCCGGTGCGGCCGGCCCGCGTCTCGGCCAGGACGCGCTGGGTGATCTCCTCGGACCCGGCCCGCCAGGAGGTAATCGGGATCGCATAGCGATCCTGAAAACCCTTGATGAGGTCGTTGTTGTCGCTGGGCGGCATGTTGGAATAGAGATTCAGCCCGCCTTCCCTGCGCGCGGCAGCCAGCAATTTGTCCCGCCGCTCGGTGATGGCGTCCGCCCGTGCGATCGTCGGGAAGGCAACACTGGTGCAAAGGCCCGCAAGCAGGCTCCGGCGGGTTGCCGGCATATTGGCTGATGCCACGATTTCCTCCCGGAATTCTTATTGAGCCACTTGTACTTCTTTGCCCCGCGTTGCGGCAAGCGAGATGGCTGGCTTTGCTTCGACCCGCATCCTTGGGTAACGTGAGGCGCATTGGGGCGCTGAAGCGCGGCGTCAAACGGGGGCAATGATGAAGCGAAAGTCGGGGCTTGGCATCGTGTGCGCCCTGTCGTTGGTTGTCATGATCACGCAGGCGCCGGCGCTTGCTGATGACTTCGTCTATTTCAAGTCGCCATCGGGCAACATCAATTGCGTTTACATGCCGCAATATGATCCCAGCGTTCGCTCGATGTTACGATGCGATATCAACGACTTTACGCCAACGATCCGAACCGTTCCCGCGCAGACACCAGACGAAATCGAAGTCATGGGGCGCTGTACGCCCAGACGCATGAGCAGTTTCTCGGTCGAGGACAATGGCGTGATCGGGACGGCCGTCTGCGCGTCTGACAGCGCAAACAGCGGGACTGCAAGGGTGCTTGCCTATGGCCAGAGTTTCAGCCGCGGCGCTTTCACCTGTCAGTCGCAACCGACGGGCATGACCTGCACGAACCTGAACGGGCACGGGTTCTCGCTGTCCAAGGAATCGCAAAAGCTGTTCTGAGGAAAACCCCTGCAGACC
>CAISZN010000271.1 GCA_903889985.1 uncultured Hyphomicrobiales bacterium
CTGGGTGAAATCCGCTCGTCTGAGACACCCAACGCTCGCACCCACCGGCTGATGACCTTCGTGCCAATGCCCCCGCGGTTACCGAACCGGTCGGCCCGAAGCATGGAGAAGAGTGGTCCAGCCTTTGAATCAGAAACGAACTTTATAAACCCGGCTTCGATGACCGCGGTGTGCAATGGTACGGTGCGCTCCGAATTCACGTTCTTCAGCGAACCAGCCTCCGGTACGAACTTCATGCACCAAATGTCACCAAACTTGTCGATATCTTCTTTCCGGAGTTGGCAGACTTCCGAGAGACGCGCCCCCGAGTAAGCACAGAGTAGCGGGATCCACCGACGGACAGGATCGTCCTCGCGAGACGCCTGTTTTAGAATGCGCTCTGCTTCATCGTCAGAATAGCCGCGAATCCGCTCGGTCATTCTAGTTCGAACGTCAATCTGAACTCGGGCTGCAGGATTATCGGCAAGTTTTCTGTTGTCGACGCCCCACTGCAAAATCGCTCGCAGGGGCGCCAGCTTAGAGTCCCGAATGGTCTTCGTCCGAAGGCCCCGCTCCAAGAGCGCTGCCTTCCAGCGCAGCAAATCATCCGGGGTCAAATCGGCAGCGTTGTCGTGCCCGATAAAGTCCCGAAGTTGTTCGAACACCTTCCGCCAGCTGTAGAGTGTCTTGCTGGCCGGCGCTTTCTCGGTGATCCAACCGTCGATGAGTGTTTTGAAAGAGACCGGCTTAACTGAAGCACCGGCGCCAGGGTGCTTAACCGCAGCATTTTGAACGAGGAATGGGTCCGGACTGAAATCGCCACGGGCACGCGCTTGTATGGCGAGTGTCGCCCGATGTGCTCCTTGAGCAATCGCCTTCGCTAGATTTAGACCATCGCTCGCGCCAACCCTCACGCCGGACGACGAGAGGAATTCCGACGCGCGCCGCATACACCAAGCTCGATGCTGGTCCTTCCGAAGATCCCGAGCAATGACCTCCGGACTGAAGGCAGTTCCTAAGTCGAGAGGGTCGTCTAACCACAGGTAGTCACCCAAATTGACGTCCCACGAGAGGCCTGGAGTGCCACCTTGATCGAAGCACCACTTGTACGCATCGAGGGAGATCTTGTGCAGCTCATAGGCTGTCAGGGTCCGCTCTGGCTCACGCAACCGTGCCCATCGGTCTTCGATCTTTGCCATCTCGGCGACAAACGATCGCTTGGCCTCAGCCGGGTCCCGGGTCTTGAGGCTGACCTTCTCCTCGCGCTTGCCAACGACTGCACGGATGTCGAGCGGAACAGCTCGCCTGAGCCAGTAAATTCCGGTCTTCGGATGTTTCCAGGGAGTCGCCATCGAGAGTGCCACTTTGTACCACCCCTTTGTACCACTAGGGCGGCTGGAACCCTCGCTATATCAGTAACTAGCGAGCTTCGCTGATCTTTTCGGGTCTATGGCGGAGAGGGAGGGACTCTACGCCAATTAACCCCCTGTCCGCCCTTGAAACCTGTTTCCAGGGTTTCCGGCGGGGCTTCGGGATACAGGGCGGGATGCTACGTGGGATATATTCGGCGCCAGCAAATCCGGCATCCCGCGCCAGAACACCAGGATCCAAGGTCAACACCCGTTCAAGAAAATGCGTCAGATCCTGCTCCCCGGATTCGCGATTCCTGCGGCTTGAACCAGCCCCTCGGGCGACGCCGGAAATTCATCCTGACGTCACCATGGCGTCATCCAGATCCGTTCCTGAGACACACAAATCCATTTCGAACGTCCACGAACTCTGTTCCTGCCGGCGGGGATCTTTGGTGTTCTGACGACATCCTTGCCTGTCTGTAGGATATCGTCCCACTGAAGGATGCCTTCCGGCTGGATCGTTTAGGAAGCGCGCTTTGGCATTGTCATTGGCAGCATTGCCGAAAGGATAGTCTCCATTGCATGGGGATCCAGCAAACTGGGTGCACTCATTCAAGGAGCGCGCCATGGCCGGATACCAGTTTGGCAACGTGAGCACTTACGAAATGAAGCCAAAGCGCTCATTAGAAAACTGGCAGACCATCGATGGCATCCTGCATGAGGCTGGTCGGGTGCCCGGGTCTACTAACCATATGCCGGGCAACATCGAACCCTATCTGCTATTTGGCATGATGCCACAGAACCACATTCAGGAAGCTGTGGGCCTCGCAGCCGCGGCACGTGATGCAAAAGATCGGCGCCGGCGGGCTGATGGTGGCGTTCTAGTCGCGGGCGTAGCCTCCTGGCCGGTGCCGCGCGATCAGATCACTAGCGGGAAAAATGCCGTCGAAAGGGACGCGCATCGCTAGAAGGTTCACTGGAAGACGCTTTGCCTGTCCCTTGCGCGGTAGACAACGTCAAGCATCCGCCGCAATCGACGCACAGACCCGCCTCCCCAGTTCCTCAGGAGCAGGTGTCGCTCCATGGCGGAAAGCGGCAGGAAGAACCCCGCATCAATCCTGCGCTCCTGGGCTATTTCCCTGCGCAAGCTGTCGACCAGATCGTCAAGGTCTTCGATACGTGGGCTCGGGAACTCAACTTGTCGAAATCGATCGACCAGCGGCGCTGGCAAAACAGCCGTCGAATTTGCTGTCGCGACATACGAAACATGCGAAATATCGACCTCCACACCGAGACCTGGATCCGGGTAACTCCGGGTATTCTCGCGCTCACAGAGCGAGATCATCACATCCCACAGCCTGCCATAGTCGCTCCTAGTGGCTGCCTTATCGACCTCATCAATGAGCAGTACCGGATTAGCCTGCTGAAACCTGGAGATCGCCAAAAACGGAGCACTTGGCGAGGCGGTTGACCAGCGCTTGTCCGTGCCAGCGCAGGCAGATCCGTCAGCCTGAGTTGCGTCGACACGCCAAAGGCCAACTGACAAAAGCTCACAGAGCCGTCGGGCGAAGCGGGATTTGCCGCCACCGGGCACTCCAACCAACATGAGGGGCTCAAAGACAACCGTCGGCCTGCCGACAAGGCCGGCTAGAGCGAAATCGATAACTTCCGCCGCATAGGGAAATTCCTGGAGCAACGCACTGCGAACGATCCGGAGGTCAGGACAGGCAACCAAGGGGATCGGCGCATTGATCGCGTGAGCATGGGGGCGCAGCACTTCGTTGGCGCGCGACATGAGGGACCCCTCGATGCGGCGGTGGCAGACGATGACATGCCCAGGAGGACAATCGACTCCGCTGAGTGGCAACTGACCTTGCGCGTTCGATCCATTGCTCGGGGCTTCGACCTGCGCCACTTTTTGAAGCGATGTCCTCACCTTGGCCTCGATCATCTCATCGACAATCCGACCGCCTGCGACAATCGCGGAAGCGCCGTTCGTACGCATTCGCTGACTGCAAAGGATCGGGGCTACAGCCCATGCCAAGACAGCCCTTTCTGCCTTGCTGCGCAGATCGTCGGGCTGACCTTCGAGCATTTCACGCGAAAGATTGAGGACGCGTCCGACGCGCATGTAGGCGTGGGCGCAGGGGTACTTCGATGAGGGAACCGGCAGTGAAACGATGCGGATGCAATCTGCCAGAGAGCGCAGAACAGTGCGGTCCTTTTCGACACTCAGGGTATCGAGCGCAATGGCCAGATCGAGAGAATGTTGCAGGGTGCGGTTCGAGATCCAGGCGTTCGTTTGGTCTGACAGTTCCGGCACCACCTCTATGATCTCCGAGGCGAGCCGCCGAGCAGTCCCGATCTGCTCCGTCGCCGCCAGGATGGCATAGCGAATGACCTTGGGCACGCCGTCCATATCCGGATCCTCATGGGCTGACTGCAAGGCCGCGCCGTCCATGACCTCGTCGCAGGTGGCGAAGATATCGCTGATGATCGTGTCATCATCCTCGGTCATGAGCGCACCTCCCGGTGATTGATTACGTCGAGCGCGGCCCGTGCGACCGCATTCGTATGGGCATGCATCTCCAGCAAATCGTGAAGGGCTGCACTGCCCAGGGAACTGAGACAATTGGGCCAGAAGCAGAGGCCGATGACCATCGCTACATCGCGTACCAGGAGGCGACGCAGCGCGATCGGCAATCTTGAGCAGAGGTCCGCCTCACCGCAGGCAAGACGCTCCTTTGCGCGCCCCGCCAGAGGCTCGCTATACGTGTTCGTCATGGTGTGGTCCCTCAGCGCGTCGGCACGGACAGGCGACGGGGCATCCAAAGGGTCTTCGACCCGCTGTAATCGCCGCGGACGAATTTTCCGGCGGCGTCGAGACTGGGGAACACCAGATCGCGGGTGGTC
>CAISZN010000272.1 GCA_903889985.1 uncultured Hyphomicrobiales bacterium
AGGCAATATCGCCTTCCACACCGCACGCTCGACGGCCTTCCCTCAGGGTGTTCCCGGCAAGGCCCCCGCTCCTGGCCCGATGCTTGTGCCTGATGGGCGGCTCAAGACTGCACTCGGCGTGACCCAGATCACGGTCAAGCCGGGCCAGCACGCGCTGGCGATCGTCGATACGCCGCTCGCAGTCTGAGGGTCTGACATGATGATCCAAGTGTTTAAAGTCGCCGTTGCCTTGGGGGCGGCAGGTCTAACCTTCGGCAATGCGATGGCTGCAGGAGATGCTGGGCGCGGGGAGACACTCTATCAGGGCTGTCAGGACTGCCATTCGCTCGATGCCAATGAAGTTGGGCCGATGCACCGTGGCGTCTTCGGACGGAAGGCGGGTTCTGTTGCCGATTATGCCTATTCACCAGCGCTCAGGAATTCGGGTATCACCTGGACGGCGGAAGCACTTGATCATTGGCTTGAGTACCCCTCCAAGCTCGTGCCCGGAACGAAGATGTTCTTCCGTCTGACGAATGCGAAAGATCGAGCTGACGTCATCGAGTACCTCAAGGAGCGCGCGAAGTGAGTCTTCTCCTCTCGACATCCGTCCGCGCTCCCGCCTAAAACTGATGAATGAATCGTGTGAAGGGCGGGGGCGTCGGGCAGTAGTGACGAGCGAAATTGCACGGCGACTGTTTACCGAGCGGCTGATGCTGCATCTTGACGACGCCTATGGGCTGGCCCGCTGGTTGACGGGTAATGCAGCAGATGCGGAAGACGTGACGCAGGAGGCCTGCATCCGCGCGCTCGCTGCGATCGAACAGGCCCAGGTCGTTAATGTGCGCGCCTGGCTTATGACCATAGTGCGAAATTCCGCTTATACGTGGATGGCGCGCAACCGTCGCAAAGAGATGGTTGTCACACAGAACGAAGGTCTCGAGGCACCTGACGAAACTCCCAGCGCCGAAGCAGACCTGATCGCTAGGGCTGATGCAGTCGCATTGGAACGCGCCATTGATGCGCTACCACTCGCTTTCAGAGAGACATTGGTCATGCGTGAATTCAGTGAACTCTCCTATCGCGAAATTTCAGAAGCAACCGGTGTTCCAGTTGGAACCGTCATGTCCCGACTGGCGCGCGCCCGCGCTATGCTCGTCTCAGCCTTGAAGGAGGTCGAGATATGAACGAGGCCGATCGTCTTCTTTTGCATGCTGCTTTGGATGGTGAAATGGATTCGCTGACCTTTGCCGCGTTCGAGTGCCGGCTCATGGCTGAACCTGATCTGGCAGCAGCCTATACACATCTGCGTGCCCTACGCAGGGAGCTTCGGGCGATGCCCGCGCATCGGGCACCCCAAGCCCTCCGAGCGAAGATTTCCACGATGGCTTCGCCTCCGGCCGCAGCCGCAGCTGCAAAAGCGGCAGCTCCCTGGCGTGCGCTCGCAGCCTGCCTCACAATGCTCGGAATTGGGCTGGTTTCAGGGTGGATTGCGGCGCCTCATGGGCCGGATCTCGAAAGCGAAGTGCTCGCCGGCCATCTCCGCGGCATGATGTCCAGCCGGCCGGTCGATGTCATTTCTACCGACCAACACACTGTCAAGCCGTGGTTTGCTGGCAGGCTCTCTGTCGCGCCATTCGTGCCCGATCTCTCGGCGCAGGGTTATG
>CAISZN010000273.1 GCA_903889985.1 uncultured Hyphomicrobiales bacterium
CTATGCGCTGACGAAGGTCTCCGGCGAGCCGCTGCTCTACAAGGGCAATGACTTCGCAAGGACGGATCTGGCGAGCGCCTGAGACGCCATTGCCTCACATGTTGGGATAGTTCGGCCCGCCGCCACCTTCCGGCGTGACCCAGTCGATGTTCTGCGCGGGATCCTTGATGTCGCAGGTCTTGCAGTGGACGCAATTCTGCGCGTTGATCACGAAGCGCGGATCGCTTTTGGCCTCCTCGTTGCCATAGACGATCTCATAGACTCCGGCCGGGCAATAGAGACGTGCGGGCTCGCCATAGGTGGGCAGGTTGTCACGCACGGGCGCATCGGGATCGCGCAGGCGCAGATGGATCGGCTGGTCTTCCTCGTGATTGGTGTTCGAGATGAAGACCGAGGAAAGACGATCAAAGGTGAGCTTGCCGTCGGGCTTGGGATAGGTGATCGGCGTGACCTGCGACAGCGGCTTCAGCGAGGCATGATCGGGCTTGCCGTGGCCGAGCGTGCCAAACAGCGAGACGCCGAAGAGCTGGTTGGTCCACATGTCGATGCCACCCAGCGGCACGCCCAGGAAGGTGCCGAACTTCGACCACAGCGGCTTGACATTGCGCACCTTGACGAGATCGCGGCCGATGTCGCTGGCGCGCCAGCCGGACTCATAGGCGGAAAGCTCATCATTCTGGCGACCATCCGCCAGTGCCTGCGCCACATGCTCTGCCGCCTGCATGCCCGACAGCACCGCATTGTGCGAGCCCTTGATGCGCGGCACATTGACGAAGCCCGCGGCGCAACCGATCAGCGCGCCCCCCGGGAAGGTCAGCTTCGGCACGGACTGGTAGCCGCCTTCGGTCAGCGCGCGCGCGCCGTAAGACAAGCGCTTGGCACCTTCGAAGGTCGAGGCAATAAATGGATGCGTCTTGAAGCGCTGGAACTCCTCGAAGGGCGAGAGAGTCGGATTCGTATAGTTGAGATGCACGACGAAACCGACGACCGCCTGGCCATCCTCGAGATGATAGAGGAAGGAGCCACCACCGGTCTTTGAATCCAGCGGCCAGCCAAAGGAATGCTGCACAAGACCGGGCTTGTGCTTTGACGGATCGAGCTGCCAGAGCTCCTTCAGGCCGATGCCATATTTCTGCGGCTCGCGACCCTCAGCCAGCTTGTAGCGGGCGATGAGACCCTTGGTGAGGGAGCCGCGCGCGCCTTCGGCAAAGAGCGTGTACTTGCCGCGCAGTTCCATGCCGCGCGTGAAGGAATCCTTCGGCGCGCCATCGCGGCCGACGCCCATGTCGCCGGTGGCGATGCCGACGACTTCGCCCTTGTCTCCATAGAGCACTTCGGACGCCGGGAAGCCGGGATAGATCTCGACGCCGAGCGCTTCAGCCTGCGTGGCGAGATAGCGGCAGACATTGCCGAGCGAGCCGACGAAATTGCCGTGATTGTTCATCAGCGGCGGCATGACAATATTTGGCAGGCGAATACCGCCGGAGGGCCCCAGCAGATAGAAACGGTCCTCGGTCACCGGCGTCTTCAGGGGACGCTCCGGATCCTCACGCCAGTCGGGCAGGAGGCGGTCGAGACCGACGGGATCGATGACGGCGCCCGACAGGATATGGGCGCCGACCTCGGAGCCCTTTTCCACCACCACAACCGTCAGGTCGGCATTGAGCTGCTTCAGGCGAATGGCTGCGGCCAGACCCGCCGGTCCGGCGCCGACGATCACCACGTCGAAATCCATGCCCTCGCGCTCAGGCAATGCCTCGGCAGCCTCGACCATCCTTCAGCCCTCTTCTCGCCCGGCCATATGGTTCATGTATAAACTATATGTCATGGCCAACTTCAAGGCCTTCCTAACCCGAGGGTGAGCCGGGGCCAAATCGGCTTGCGTCTATCCACTGCGGCGGCTCGCCGCGCAGGCCTGTCCGGTCTATGGTGGGGCATGCTTTCACCGGGTGACACCACAGCCGACCTCGATGCCGGGCAGCTCGTTTCGCTGCTCGAATGGTATTCCGCCATGGGCATCGACCTCGCGCTCGATGCGGAGCCCCACGACCGCTTTGCAGAGGCTGCAGCAGCGGCAACGGCCCCTGCTCCGGCCCCACGCGTGGCAACTCAGGAAGGACCAGCACAGGCCACTGCGCCCCGGCAACGGCCCGCGCTGACTGCCCCGCCCGTCGCACGTCCCGGGCTCGATGCCGCCGCCCTCTCGGCTGAAGAGGCCGCCCAGACCGCCCGCGAACTGGCCCGGACCGCCGCCTCGCTCGACGACCTGCGCGCCCTGATGGAGGCCTTCGACGGCTGCGCCCTGAAGCGGACCGCGAGCCGCCTGTGCTTTGCCGATGGCAATCCGCAGGCGCGCATCATGCTGGTGGGCGAGGCGCCCGGAGGCGACGAGGACCGGCAGGGCGTGCCCTTTGTCGGGCGCGCCGGCCAGCTGCTCGACCGGATGCTGGGGGCCATCGGCCTTGGACGCAGCGACGTTTATATCGCCAATGTGGTGCCCTGGCGCCCGCCGGGAAACCGCACACCCACCCCACAGGAAACGGCGGTCTGCCTGCCCTTCATCCGCCGCCAGATCGAGCTGGTGGGGCCGCAGATGCTCGTGTGCCTCGGGGCCGCCTCCATGCAGACCCTGCTGGGTGTGAAGGAGGGAATCACCCGGGCGCGCGGCAAGTGGACGACCTATGCACCCGAGGGCGGGACCGAGGTCCGCGCCATCGCCACCCTGCATCCCGCCTACCTGCTGCGCACGCCCTCGGCCAAGCGCTTCGTGTGGCGGGACCTGCGGGAGATCAAAAAGGGGCTGGGGTGACGAGGGCCGCGGGACTGTTGCGACAGGCTCGTTCTCGCAGCGCACCCTCCCCTTGATGGGGAGGGTCGACGTGCGAAGCACGGCGGGGTGGGGTGACGCTGCGATTTCGTATCGGACATGGTTGAAGCTGCAAAGTGAGTCACACGCGCGCTGATCGCGCGCTACCCCCACCCCGTCATCGCTTCGCGATGCCGACCCTCCCCACAAGGGGGAGGGTGATGCGGCGACACGCCAAGATTAGCGCATCACCACAAAGGCCCACTGGCCCCATGACGATCCGACTGCCATAAGGGCGCATCCGATCCCAGAGGCCTTCAGATGACCGAGAACGTCCGCGACAGCAATGGAACGATCCTCAACGAAGGGGATTCCGTCACCCTCATCAAGGATCTCAAGGTCAAGGGCACATCGACCACGCTGAAGCGTGGAACGATGGTCAGGAACATCCGCCTCACCGATGATCCTGACCTGATCGAGTGCAACGCGGACAAGGTGAAGGGCCTCGTCCTGCGCACGGAATTTCTGAAGAAGGCCTAGACGCCGTCCTTCGCCGGAACCTGGGTCTTGAAGATCGTCTGGCCGCCATCGACCCGCAGATCAGCGCCTGTCACGAAGCCCGATTCGTCGGAGGCGAGGAAGACCGCGCAACTTGCGACTTCCTCGACAGTGCCCGTGCGTCCCAGCGCCTGACCGGGGCCGCGGATGCGGTTGGAATTCTGGCGGCTCCCATAGCGGCGCAGGCTGCGCGCCGTATCGATCGGGCCGGGCGAAATCGTATTCGCACGGACGTTTTCGGGGCCGTAGTCGAGCGCCATCACGCGGGTGAGATGCATGATGGCCGCCTTGGTCGCGCAATAGCCGCTGCGGCCGTGCAACGCGATATGCCCATGGCTCGAGGCGATGTTCACCACAGCGCCCGCGCCGCTCGCACGCAGGTATGGCATGGCATATTTGCACATCAGGAAGATGCCGGTGAGGTTGATCTGCAGCGCGCGATTCCAGTCGGCCAGATCAAGCGATTCCACATTGCCATCGGGTGTCACGGCGACCGCCGTGTTGACGAGGGTCGTAAGCTTTCCGAAGGCCTTCACCGCTTCGCGCGCAGCCGCCTCGCATTGCGCGGGATCGCCCACATCGACAGCCATCGAAGCCGCCTGACCGCCAGCATCCCTGATGGATTGCGCGACTGCGGCAGCCTTGGCCGGGTCAATGTCGGTGATGAAGACCGCAGCGCCCTCGGCGCCGAACATC